>NZ_JBEHZD010000356.1:0-8514 GCF_040240285.1 Streptomyces sp. HSW2009
CGCGTCGCCCGGGCGCGGCCGAGGCGGTGGCGGCGCCGCGCGGGGCGCCGGCGGGCAGGGCGCCCGTGAGCGGTGGGGCGGCTTCGGACCCTGGTTCCTGGTGCTGCCCGCGCTGCTGCCGATCCTGCTGCTGAGCGTGGGGCCGCTGCTCTACGGGATCGCCCTCGCCTTCACCGACTCCCAGTCGGGCCGTACCGAACCCACCGAGTGGATCGGCCTGCTGAACTTCCGCGACCTCAGGCACGACGGGCTGTTCTGGGAGTCGTTCCGGATCGGCCTGGTGTGGGCGGTGGGCGTGACCGTGCCGCAGTTCCTGCTCGGCCTCGGGCTGGCGCTGCTGCTCAACCAGGACCTGCGGATGCGCTGGCTGGCGCGGACGCTGGCGATCGTGCCGTGGGCGATGCCGGAGGTCGTCGTCGGCATCATGTGGCGGCTCGTCTACCACCCCGACGCGGGCATCCTCAACGAGACGCTGCGCGATCTGCACCTGGGCGACGGCACCGACTGGCTCGCCGGCCTCTCCAGCGCCCTGCCCGCGGTCATCGTGGTCGGCATCTGGGCGGGCCTGCCGCAGGTGACCGTCGCCCTGCTGGCCGGCTTGCAGAACGTGCCGCGCGAACTCCACGAGGCCGCGGCCGTGGACGGCGCCGGCGCCTGGCGCCGCTTCCGCACCGTCACCTGGCCCGCCATCAGGCCCGTCGCCCTGGCCATCAGCGCCCTCAGCTTCATCTGGAACCTCAACTCCTTCGCCCTGGTGTACGTGCTGACCAGCGGCGGACCCGGCGGGCGCACCCGGCTGCCGATGCTCTTCGCGTACGAAGAAGCGTTCCGCTACGGGCAGTTCGGCTACGCGGCGGCGATGGGGTGCGTGCTGGTCGCGGCCGTCTCCGTACTGCTCGCCCTGCTGCTCGTACGCCGACTGAAGGGGGACGACCAGTGAGCGAACGACACGGACCGACGGGCGCGGACGCCCCGCGCCCCCTCACATCCCTGGCCGATCCCCGCCCCGCCGCCACCCCGGCCGACCCGCGCCGTGCCCGCCGCACCCGGCGCCGGGCCGCCCGCGCCGGCCAGTACCTGGCGCTCCTGTGCTACCTCCTCTTCCTCGCCTTCCCGCTCCTGTGGCTGCTCGCCACCGCCTTCAAGCCGCCGGCCGAACTCGCCACGCTGCACCCGACCTGGCTGCCCGAGCGGCCGACGCTGGACAACTTCCGGCAGGCGTTCGACGAACAGCCGCTGCTGCGCGCCGCGGGCAACAGCCTGCTCACCGCCGGTTGCGCGGCGGTCATCGCGGTCCTGCTCGCCACGCCGCTGGCCTACGTGCTGGCCCGGCACCGCTCCGCGCTCTCCCGCGCCGCCACCGGCTGGGTCGTGGTCAGCCAGGCGTTCCCCTTCGTGCTGGTGATCATCCCGCTGTTCCTGCTGCTCAAGGAGGTCCGGTTGGTCAACCAGCCGGCCGGCCTGGTCCTGGTCTACGTGGTGTGGTCGCTGCCGTTCGCGCTGTGGATGCTCACCGGGTACGTACGGGCCGTGCCGCAGGAGGTGGAGGAGGCAGCGGCGGTGGACGGCGCCGGCCGGCTGCGCACCCTGGTCTCGGTGACGGCGCCGCTGCTCGCGCCGGGCATCGTGGCCACCGCCCTGTTCACCTTCATCACCGCGTGGAACGAGTTCTTCTTCGCGCTCGTCCTGCTCAAGTCCCCGGAGCGACAGACGTTGCCGGTCGTCCTCACCCACTTCATCGGCACCGAGGGCGTCGCCGACCTCGGCCCGCTGGCCGCCGCCGCACTACTGGCCACGCTGCCCTCGCTGCTGCTCTTCGCCCTCATCCAACGCAGGATCACCGGCGGCATGCTGGCCGGGGCGGTGAAGCAGTGACCGCCGGCGGCGCGCCCCTGCGCCGGCGCTCGCTGCTCGCCGCGGCGGCGGTCACCGGCGCCGCGACCCTGCTGCCCGGCTGCGCGCGCGGGCGCCACGACGGGCTGCGGTTCCTCTCGCTGGCCTGGCAGGAGGAGTCCGTACGGGCCAACAAGGCGCTGGTCGCGGAGTGGAACGCGGCGCACCCGCAGTCCCGCGTCAGCTATGTGCAGGGCAGTTGGACCAGCGTCCACGACCAACTCCTCACCTCCTTCGAGGGCGGCGAGGCGCCCGACGTCATCCACGACGCCTCCGACGACCTCGCCGACTTCGCGTACGGCGGCTACCTCACCGACCTGACCGCGCTGCGCTCGGAGCGGCTGCGGCGCGCGATCCCGGCGCACGGCTGGGACACCGCCACCTTCGGCGGCCGGGTCTACGGCGTGCCCTTCCTCCAGGAGCCGCGCATGGTGATGGCCAACCGGCGGCTGCTCGCCGCGGCCGGGGTGCGGCTGCCGACGGTGGCCAAGCCGTGGTCGTGGCCGGAGTTCGCGGCCGTGGCCAGCCGGCTGACCAGGGGCGACGCGTACGGGGTGGCCTGGCCGCTCAAGGAGCCGGTCTCCGCGACGCTCAACCTGTCGCTGTCCACCGGCGGCCGGCTCTTCCACCGCGGCCCGGACGGCAAGGTGACCATCGGCTACGGGCCCGCCGACCACACGGTGCCGCGCACCATCCACGACCAGGTCGTGCGCGAGGGCTCGGCGGCGCGCAGCACCCTCGGCATGAGTGGCGCCGACACGCTGCCGGGGTTCTTCGGCGGCCGGTACGCGATGGTGCCGCTCGGCTTCGCCTACCGGCAGCAGATCGTGCAGCAGGCGCCGAAGGACTTCGACTGGGTGGTGCTGCCCGCGCCCGCCGGCCCCGGCGGCGACCTGCGACAGGGCGTCAGCCCGCAGACCCTGTCGATCGCGCAGGACTGCCGCCGCAAGGAGGAGGCGATGGCGTTCGTCGACTTCCTGGTGCGCCCGGAGAACCAGGTGCGCCTCGCGCGCGGGGACTGGCTGCTGCCCACCGCGACCGCCGCCCTCGCCCACCCGGCGCTGCACACCGGCCGGTACGGCTGGGCCACCGGCACCGCACTCGCCGCCCATCTGCGCCCGGCCCCGGCCCAGGCCGTGCGCGGCTACCCGGAGTGGAAGGACAAGGTGGCGACGCCGGCGTTCCAGGAGTACTACAGCGGCGCGATCGACGCGGCCGACCTGCGCCACCGCCTGGTCTCCGACGGCAACCGGGTCCTCGCCCGCTACCAGCGCTGACGGCGGGCCGGCGCGGCAACCGCCGCAGGTCGTGACTCCCGCCCCCGTGCCGTAACGCCGCCCGCCGTACGCCGCGGCCCCGGAGCCGATCCCGCACGCCGCGGCCCCCGAAGCCCGAGCCGATCCCGTACGCCACGACTCCCGAGGTCGGAGCCCGGTCCCGGACGCCAAAATAGTTGCACGAGACGTCTCGTCTCGCTTATGGTGATCGACATGACGACACCAGAACGCGCCCACATCGCCATGTTCAGCATCGCGGCCCACGGGCACGTCAACCCGAGCCTCGAAGTGATCAGGGAACTGGTCGCCCGCGGGCACCGGGTCAGCTACGCGATACCCGCGCCGTTCGCGGAGAAGGTGGCGGCCACCGGCGCCGAGCCCGTGATCTACCCGTCCACGCTGCCGACCGAGGACGACCCGGACGCCTGGGGCGCCGAGCTCATCGACCACCTCGAACTCTTCCTGGCCGACGGCATCCAGGCGCTGCCGCACCTGGCCGACGCCTTCGCCGGCGACGAACCCGACCTGGTCCTGCACGACATCACCAGCTACCCGGCACCGCTGCTCGCCCACCGCTGGCAGGTGCCCGTCATCCAGCTCACGCCGAACCTGGTCGTCTGGGACGGCTACGAGGAGACCGAGCTGGCCAAGACGTTCGAGGACGCCCTACAGACGCCGCGCGGCGCCGCGTACCACGCCAAGTTCGCGAACTGGCTCGCCGCGCACGACATGACCCGCACCTCGCCCGAGCGCCTGGTGGGCGCCCCCGAGCGGGCCATCGTGCTGATCCCCAGCGCCCTCCAGCCGCACCACGACCGGGTGGACACCTCCGTCTTCACCTTCGTCGGCGCCTGCCAGGGCGACCGAGCGGACCAGGGCGAATGGCAGCGGCCGGCGCACCTGGACCCGGAGACCAAGGTGGTGCTGGTCTCGCTCGGCTCGGCCTGGACCAAGCAGCCGGAGTTCTACCGGGAGTGCCTGGCGGCCTTCGGCGACCTGCCCGGCTGGCACCTGGTGCTCCAGATCGGCAAGTTCGTGGACGTCGCCGAACTCGGCCCGATCCCGGCAAACGTTGAGGTCCACCCGTGGGTGCCGCAACTGTCCGTGCTGCGCCAGGCCGACGCCTTCGTGACCCACGCGGGCGCCGGCGGCAGCCAGGAGGGGCTGGCCAGCGGGGTGCCGATGGTGGCGGTGCCACAGGCGGCCGACCAGTTCGGCAACGCGGCCATGCTCGCCGAACTCGGCGTGGCCCGACAGTTGTCGATGGCCGATGCGGACGCCGCCGCGCTGCGGGCCGCGGTACTCGACGTGACCTCCGACCCCGAGGTCGCGGCGGCGGTGCGCCGGATGCAGCAGCGCACGGCCGCGGAGGGCGGCACGCACCAGGCCGCCGACCTGATCGAGGGGGCACTGCCGCCGCGCGCTCGGGGGTGAGGGACGGTGGGCGTTGGCTTCGGCTTCGGCTGGGGCTGGCGCGGGTCGTGGCCGGCTGCCGGTCGTACGGGGCTGGCGCCGGGGCCCGTTCGGCGCGGCTCCTGGCGCGGTCTCTTCGCGTACGGAGCCCGACCCCACCTCGTACGAAGCCAGAATCCCCGGCTCGTACGGGGCCCCACCGCACCTCGTCCCACCCCGGAAGGCAAACGCGCCGCGGAGCGTCCGCCCACCTGGGTGGTGGGGGAGCTCCGCGGCGCGTTCGCGTGCGGTGGATCAGTGAGGACTAGGAGGCGTCCCGTACCCGGCCGGTGAGCACCGGGCCCTTCAGCTCCTTGCCGTCGTTGTCGTAGGTGACCAGCTGGACCTGGAGGACCTCCTCCGACTCGGCGACCTTGTCCTTGACGGTGGGCACGGTCACCACCCGGGTGAGTTCGCCGCCCTCCACCGCGGCCGAGATCGACGGCGGCTGCGACGCCTGCGACAGCGGCCTGACCGGCGTCGGGTCCTCGAAGAACGTCTCCTCGAACCACTTGCGGTCGACGTCGTCGGAGGCCAACTCGGTGCCCTTGGCCGGCTTCTGGGCCATCAACACCGACCAGATCTCGGCATCGGCGACCTGGGAGATCCGCACCCGCCAGGTCAGCGCCTCACCCTCGGTGACGCTGTCCTTGATCGGCTCCACCGTGACCTTCGGCATCGGGTCGTCGTTGCGGACGAGCAGGCCGCCGGAGTCGGCGCCGACGACGGCGCCCCGGATCGCCTTCACGGAGACCGGGTGCCGGTAGTCGTAGCCGTAGCGGGTGTTGCCCGTCACCTTGACCGGCAGGTCGATGGAGTGAGTGCCGGGGCGCAGCGTCACCAGGCGCTGCGACTCCTTGTCCGTGAACGGGTCGTGCTGGAACACCCGGACCTGCGCGGTGCCGCTGCCCGAGACGCGGATCGGCACCCGGTGCGTGCGCTGCCCCGAGTTGCCCTCGGGCACCTCGGCCAGGCCGACGTCCACGCGCGGCAGCGAGACCGGCGTGACCGCGGGGGTGCCGGCGCGCCAGCCCCACGCGTCCAGCAGCCAGACCCGCCCGGCGCCGCGGCGCGGCGTCAACTCCAGCTTCTTCACGCGCGCCAGGTCGACCCGGGCCTTGCTGGCGGCCGACAGCGACACCCGCACCTCCTGGCCCCAGTGGGCGGACATCTGCTGGTGCGAGGCCAGCCCGTCCACCTGCACCTGGCCGAGCACGGCGCGGCGGCCCGCCGCGTCCGTCACGGCGACGTCCAGCTTGGTGCCCTTGGTGTTCGGCGGCACGATCACGCGCAGCGCGAGCGCTGTGGAACCGGTCACCGAGACCGGCTTGGGCAGCCCGATCCCGATCGGCTTGCCCGCCTTCGACCAGCGCGCGTCAATCGCGTGCCGGTCCGGGTCCGCCGCCACCTGCCAGGAGACGAAGTGCGGTGAGTAGTCGGTCTCGTTCTCCACCAGGCAGGCCTGCGCCTCGTCCTGGGAGACCTGGACGCAAACCCGACCGCCGGAGACCGACAGCGCCGGGCTCGGAGCGACGAGCGGCTTGCGGTTGCCGCCGATGGCGTGGCTCAGGACGCGGGCCGGGCCGGCCGAGGGTGCGCTGCGGTGCGAGCCGTCGAGCAGCGGGCGCACCTTGTCGTCACCCGCGACGAACAGCCGGGCCGCGGCGGCGATGTACACGGCGCCCGCGACCTGCTGCTGGGTGGCGGACAGTCGGGTCTTGGTGCCGGGCGAGCAGACCCGGTTCGGGCCCTCGCCCGGGAAGTAGTCGTCGTCGGACGGGGCCTCCGACTGGCCGGGCGTCCACTCGGTGTTGAAGAAGTTGTGGTTGGCGCCGACCACGTACAGCGAACTGTGCAGGGCGGCGCCGCGGCTCACGCCCCGGGTGCCGTCGGTGTAGATCTGGCCCTGGAGGTCGGACACGTCGCCGTCACAGCCGGGCAGGATGGTCGCCGACGGCACGTCGGGCACCGGGTTGTGGCCGAAGATCGTCGGGCCGATCAGCACGTTGCCGCGGATGCGCCAGCGCACCGGACCGCGGTAGCCGTCCTGCGCGGCCGGCGGCTTCGTCAGGCTGTCCATCGCCGCCCGGTTGACGCCCTCACCGCCGCGCGAGTGGCCCACCAGCAGCACCTTCGACAGGTCGGCCGGCGCCACCGCGCGCACCGCGCCCGGGGTGCCCTTCGGCTTGCCGGCCCAGTCCGCCCAGTGCGCGAGGTGCTGGCGCACCAGCGAGGAGCGGGCCTGCGCGCCGCCGTCCTCGGCGGCGAAGTCCTGGCCGTTGATGCCGTTGGCCGAGATGGAGACGGTGACGTAGCCCTGGGAGGCCAGGAGCTGCTGGGCGCGCAGGTAGCCGCGGTAGCTGGGCACCTGCTTGGCCCCGGCGGCGCACGGCCAGTCGCCGGTGATGTCCTCACCGGTCGTGCCGTAGCAGGTGATGTGCCGGCCGTGCAGGAACAGCGCGAGCGGCCGGCGCCCGGGCGCGTCGGTCGGCCCGACGACCGTGGCGCGCATCTCCACCGGCTCGGGGAAGTCGGGCAGTCGCACCGACTTCAGGGCGTACTCGCCGCGGGCGGTGTGGAAGCGGCCGGGCTTGCCCGGGTCCACCGCGTTCGCCGGCGCCTGGGCCGGCGGCTGCGCGGAGGCCCTGGGGGCGCCCTTGGCGGGCGTACGGGCCGGGGCCGCGGCGTCCACGCGACGGGTGCCGGCCCGCGCCTGGAGCTCGGTACCCGCTGTCAGCCGTTGGTCGCCGATGGCGAGTCGGAACGTTTTTCCGTCCGCGTCGGCCACCGGCGCGCCGAGCAGCCGGTCGCCGGCGTGGAACGTGATGCGGGCATCACCCATCGGCACCGGCTCGTGCGCCTGCCACACCAAGTGGCGGTTGGCGCCCTGCCCGGTCAGCCGCCAACCGGTCGGGAGCTGCCCGTCCGCCCCGACGGTGGCGGCGGTCGGTATGCGGTCGTGCGACTGCTGGCCGGTGGCGGGTCTCGGCGCCCCGTGCGCCAACCCGGGCAGCCCGGCCGCCAACGCGAGGGCCGCCAGGGTGGCGGTCACCGTGCGTGGGACATGGATCAAGATGGTCTCCTTCGTGCCGACGTCGTCTCGGCGTGCGGCCAACCGGCCGCGCACCCGACGGGCGGGCCCCGCGCGGGCGCGGAACTCCCGCCATCGCGAAGGATGGCGAGCGGGCCGCGGAGGTTGCTCCTCCGATGATCAACTTGGCCATAAACCCGTCACTTGGCCGGGACGCCCCCGCCCGACCGACGAGCCGTCGACTGCGGCCGGCGGTGCCCGACGCCTGGCGCGGGGGCTTCCACGTGGCCCCTCCGCGCCAGCCGCGCCGCCGCCTGCGCCCCGCGCTCCGTACGCGACTGCCGCCCCGCCCCGTACACCGCTCCCGCGCCACCGGGGCCCGCCGCGCCGCCCCGTACGAAGACGACTGCGGTACGGGCCTCGTACCAAGACGGCTGCGGTACGGGCCTCCGTACGAGAGCGGCTGCGGTGCGAGCCCCGGCCTCCGTACGCCCCGCCCCACGCGCAGCCCCTCCCGTACGCCCCGTACGAACGCAGCCCCCGTACGCGCACGGCCGCCACCCAGGCGCAGCCCCCACCCGGGCGCGGGCGCCTCCGGACGCGCGTACTCCCCAACGACGGCCCGCCCGGACAGAGGCCAACCCGCGCACGGCCCCCACCCGCGCACGGCCCCCACCCGGGCGCAGCCCCCTCGGGCGCGGGTGCCCCGCCCGCACATGGCCCCGGGCCCCCCCCCGCGCGGCGGGGGGGGGGGGGGGGGCGCGGGGGGGGGGGGGCCCGGGGGGGGGGGGGGGGGGGGGGGGGGCGCGGGCGGGGGGGGGGGGGGGGGGGGGGGGGGGGGGGGGGGGGGGGGGGGGGGGG
>NZ_JBEHZD010000357.1:0-8507 GCF_040240285.1 Streptomyces sp. HSW2009
GGTGTGCTTGACGCCGTCGCCGGCGGCCTTGCGCCCGCGGTGGACGGCGTCCGGGGGGGGGGGCGCCCGGGCCCGCGCGGCGGTGGCCGGCCCCCGCGGGGGTACGGGGCGGCCCGGCGGGCGGTCGGCTCCGGCGGCCCGCCCGACCGGTTCCGGCCGATCGGGGGCGGGCGGCGGGGTGCCGTCGGACGCGGGCGGTGGGGTGCCGTTCATACCCCGACCGTAACCGCCTCGATCCGGCCATTGTGGGGTGGTTGGGGGGTGGGAGTGAGAGGAAGAGTGGAGTGGGGTTGCGGGGTGGGGCCGGGGCGTGGGCGCGGGCCCGTCCCCGGGGTCGGCCGGCCGCGACCCGGACCGCCCTGGTCAGCCCCGCCCCCGCGTACCGGTCGGGCCGCCGCCGGGCCGGCCCCGGGATGCGTACGGGCCGGTCCCGGGACGTGTACGGGCCAGTCCCGCGACGTGTACGGGCCAGTCCCGGGACGTGTACGGGCCGGTGGCCGGCCGGCGGCCGAGTGGGCGGGAGCGCCGGAGCTCGGGCCCGTACGGCCGCCGGTCGTACGGCCGCCGGTTGCGTGGCGGGCGGTCGCGCGGCGGGCGGCGGTACGTCACATGGCGCGTCAGCGGCGCATCAGTGGTGCATCAGTGGTGTATCAGTGGCGCCAAGCCTTGCCCCCGGTGTTGTGGATCATGCGCTGGAGCACCTTGACCGTGGTCAGGAACTCCGCGTCGGTGACGCCGTCGTGGATCGTCGCGCGGTTGGCGTCCTGGATCTCGGCCGCCTGGGTCAGGAGGGCGGTGCCGGCCTCGGTGAGCTGGAGCCGGTCGGCGGTGTCCGGCGCGAGCAGACGACGCTCCAGCAGGTCGTCGATGTCCGGTTGCAGCTTGTCGCCGACGCCCAGGTAGCCCTGGAGCACGGCGGTGATCTCGTCCCGGGTCCGCCCCGTCGGGCTCTGGCCCACCTGGTTCAGCGTCCACCACTGCGGTTGGCTGAGCCCGACGTCCGCCAGGCTGGCTCGAATGAAGGTGACGACCGCGTCGCTGGCGGCCCAACTCCAGTAGCCGATGGGCTGCTTGACCAGTTCTTCGTCGCTGTGTGAGAAGTCCATGGCCCCGACCGTAGAAGTTGAACCATTGTTGAGGTCAATCGGTGCGACGCAGGTCACACGGGGTGCGGCCGGGGGCCCGGGCGGGTCAGGACCGGTGGGCGTCCACCTCGGCCAGATAGCCGGCCCTGGTCTCCTCGTCGATGAAGGCCGCGAGGAAGGAGTTGCGGGCCAGGGTGCGCAGCGCCGCCTCGTCGAGGCCGAGCGCATCGCGGACGGCGGTGTAGTTGTCGCCGACGTAGCCGCCGAAGTACGCGGGGTCGTCGGAGTTGACCGTCACCCGCAGCCCGGCGTCGAGCATGGCCGGCAGGGGGTGGTCGGCGAGGTCCTCGTACACCCGCAGTCGCACGTTGGACAGCGGGCAGACGGTCAGCGGCGTCTGGTCCGCGACCAGCCGTGCCACCAGCGCCTCGTCCTCCAGGCAGCGCACCCCGTGGTCGATCCGGTCCACGCCGAGGACGTCGAGCGCCTCCCACACGTATCCGGGCGGGCCCTCTTCGCCCGCGTGTGCGACGCACTTGAGGCCGGCGGCCCGGGCCCGGGCGAAGACCTCGCGGAACTTCGACGGCGGGTTGCCCACCTCCGCCGAGTCGAGGCCGACCGCGGTGATCCGGTGCAGCCACGGGCGGGCCGCCTCGAAGGTGGTCAGCGCCGACTCGGCGCTCTCGTCGCGCAGGAAGCACATGATCAGGCGGGTGGTGATGCCGTACTGCTGGGGCGCCTCGTCCAGGGCCCGGGACAGCCCGTCGATGACCGTGCCGATGGGCACCCCGCGCGCGGTGTGGGCCTGTGGGTCGAAGAAGATCTCGGCGTGCCGCACGCCTTGCGCACGCGCCCGCGCGAGGTAGGCGTGCGCCAACTCGGCGAAGTCGTCCTCGGTGCGCAACACGGCCATCAGCGCGTAGTACAGGTTGAGGAAGGACTGGAGGTCGGTGAAGGAGTACGCGGCGCGCAGTTCGTCCTCGGACGCGTACGGCAGGGCGACGCCGTTGCGCCGGGCGAGCGCGAAGGCCAGTTCCGGTTCCAGCGTGCCCTCGATGTGCAGGTGGAGTTCGGCGGTCGGGAGGGCGGACGCGTGCTGGTCGGGCTGGTCGGGCATGGCACCTGTTCCTACTGCTGGCTGTTGCTGTGCTGGGTGGGTGAGCTGCGTGAGCTGTGTTGGTCTCTGCGAGCGGCGGGCGGGCCCGTCGTGGAGCGGGCGCCGGCCGCGGTCGCCGCTCGGTTCACGGCCGCCGCTACGGCCCTGAACTGCGGAAACGCCCTCCCAGCGTAACGCGGTCGGCGAGTTGGTCAGCCGCGGTCAGCGCGGTGTCGCCGGCCCTGCGCCGGGCGGTGCCGCCGCCGGCCCCGAACCGGGCGGTGAGCCGGGCTGCGAGCCGCGGCCCTGCGCGGCGGACCGCTCGCTCACTCCGGCTGCGTCTCGTCGTGCACCCACGCCAGGTACGCCGGGTCGCCGTGGCTGACCGGGGTCGCGATGATCTCCGGCGTGTCGTAGTCGTGCGCCGCGCGCAGGTGGGCGGCGAGCGCGTCGAACCGTACGGCCGTCGTCTTGAGCAGCACCTGCCACTCGCGCTCGGTGACCACCTCGCCCTGCCAGCGGTAGACGGAGGTGACGGGTCCGCTGATCTGCGCGCAGGCGGCGAGCCTGGCGGTGATCGCGCCACGGGCCAGCGCGTCCGCCTTCTCCCTGGCATCGATGGTGGTCAACACGGTGAGGACGGCGGTGGGGGCGGCATCGCCCGCAGGTGTACGGGTGGGGTCGGCGGCGTTCTCGGCCACGGTGTACGGCTCCTTCGGCTCGACTCGACTCAGGTCTGCTCGGCTCAGGTCTGCTCGGTTCGGGTCTGCTCGGTTCGGCTGGCGGGCGGGCGAACGGGCAGCTCGGCGGGCGGCGCAGCTCGCGCGCCGGGGCCCGCCCCGTGCGCCCGTCCGATGGTCCCGTCCGCGGTGGGCGGCGGCGTTCGTGCGGCATGCGGGCCCGGCCACGGGGTACCACGGTAGCCGCGCGGGCCACCCGAGCCCGGGGTACCGTCAAATCGGACACGCGGAGTTGGAAAGGCAGGACGGTCCATGGACGACCTCACCGCACTCGCCCGGGAACACCTCGACGCGGCGCGGACGGAGACGCACGGGCGCAGCGCCCATCTGGTACTCAAGGACGGCCCCCTACGGCAGAGCCTGATCGCGCTGGTCACCGGCGTCGAACTGGACGAGCACAACGCCCCGCCCGCAGCCAGTCTCCAAGTGCTGCACGGCCATGTGCGGCTGACCGGCCGCGAGAGCGGCGACCAGGACCTGATCGCCGGCCAGCTCCAGGCCATTCCGCACGAGCGGCACTCGCTGCGCGCCGTGGAGGACTCGGTGGTCCTGCTGACAGCGGTGACCGCCACCCCCGAGTGCCCGCACGAACTCTGAACCCCGAGCCCTGAGCCCGGAGCCCGACCGACCGGCTGGCCGGCTGGCTGGCTGGCTGGCTGGCTGGCCGGCTGGCTGGCCGCGGCTGCGTACGTCCCGTACGACCGTGGCACTGCTACGGCACGGCGCCGGTGTGGCCCCGCAGTCAGACGGACACCTGATTGTCAGACCCGCGTGCTGAAGTAGATGACGTACGCGATGCGGGCTCAACGAGCGGTCAGTGGGGGCGTCATGGGCACCTGGGGCAGTGGGAACTTCGACAACGACACAGCGGCCGACCACCTGTCGCTGGTGATCGGCCGGCTGGTCGGCGAGGTCGCCGAGGCGATGTCGGGCGACCTGGTGGAGATCGAGCCGGACGAGTACTGGGGCAATGCCGTCCCGTGCCACCTGGAGCTGTTGTACGCGCTGGCCAGCGCCGGTTACGCGGCCGAGCACCTGCCGAAGCCCGAGGTCATCGAGGGCTGGAAGCGGGACTTCCTGGCGGTCTGGGAGCGCACGATCGACTGGCTCGAACCATCGCCGGGCTTCAAGGAGGAGCGGCGCACCGTGCTGATACGCACCTTCGACCAGTTGGCCGGGGCCGCGCAGGACGCCGGCCGCTGACGGCGGGCCGCGTCCATCGGATGGGCGTCCATCGGTGGGGCGTCCGGAGTCGCGCGGGGTGGGGCGTCCGGAGTCGCCGGAGTGGGGCGCCGATCGGTGGGGCGCCCGGGGTCGGGCCGTCCCCGGGTGGGGCGCCCGAGGTTGCCCGTCCCGCGGTGCGGGCCGCGGGCTAGCGGGGCAGGTGGACGGTGCTCGTCTTGCCGCGGCCGTCGTCGTCGGCCACTACGTACAGGCCGCCGCCCGCCGCGTCCGCGCGGGCGGAGACGATGGCCAGGCCACGGCCGCCGCAGCCGTCGGCGTGGGCCTCGGTGCGGGGGGCGGGGATGACCGGGTGCCGGTCGTGCACGGCGACGATCAGCGCACCACGCGTCAGCGTGAGCGCGATGTCGGACATCGGCGAGGTGATCGCGGCGTGCCGGACGCTGTTGGTGACCAGTTCGCTGAGGACGAGCAGGGCGGCGTCGGCGAGGGCGTCCTCGTCTTCGGTGAGCCATGCGGCCAGCAGGGTGCGCGCCTCGCGCCGCGCCCTGGGCACGGAGGCGGCGACGGTCGGCAGACTGAAGCGTCTCTGGGCCAGGCCAGGCGTTTTCGTGACGGTCATAACGCCGGGTTCACATCCCTCACGTCCCTCACGCGTCCTTCCTGCGGCCGGCGGGCGCCCGCCGGACGACCCGCGGTCTTCGGTGCGCACGTCGTTCAGGCGGTGCGAGCGGCTCTGCTCAACGGTCTGGACCAATCGCCAAGTGGTTGGCCCAGATCTCCACGGCCAGGATGAATCGGGCAGATGGAATCCCGTGCACCGTAGCGTGGATGCCCATCCTCCGGAATGCCGAAAGCTAGACGATGGCCACAACTAGCCGCCCGCGTCTGGCCTTCCTATGCTGGGCCGATGTCGGACGCGCTGCTGGAACCCGTGGGTCTCGGCGCCATCGAGAGCGCCCTCTACCTCCGTGTCCTTTCCACGCCCCGATGTACGACGGCGCAGCTCGCCGAGGCCGTCGGGGCGTCCCCCGCCCAGGTGCGGCCCGGGCTGCGGCGACTGGTGGAGGCCGGGCTGATCTCCCGGATCGCCGGCCGCCCCGCCCGGTACACCGCGGCCCCGCCCGGCGTGGCCTTCGACGCGCTCGCCGACCGCCGGCACCGTGAGCTGGAGGAGCTGCGCGGCCACATCCGGGAGCTGGCCGTGCGCTTCCAGGGCGCGACGGCCAGTGGCCCCGGGGACCTGATCGAGCTGGTCGAAGGCCCGCTGGCGATGCGGGACCGGGTGGAACAGCTCCAGCTCGGTGCCAAGCGGGAGATGCTGGTGATCGACTGCCCGCCGTACTTCAGCGCGACCGCCAACGACAACCCGATCGAGGATCAGTTGTTGCGGCGCGGCGTGGAGTGCCGGGTGATCTACGACGCCGCCGCGTTGGAGATGCCGGGCCGGATGGAGTTCGTCTGGGCCTGCGTCGCCAAGGGGGAGCAGGCCCGCAGCCTGCCGTCGGCCCGGCTGAAGATGCTGGTCGCCGACCGCTCCAGCGCCATGATCCCGCTGGTCTTCGAGGCCGCCGAGTCCTCGGCCGCCATCGCGGTGCGCCCCTCTCCGCTGCTCACGGCCATCGTCACCTGCTTCGACCTGCTGTGGGAGCGGGCGGCGCCGATCGGGGTCAGCGCCCCGTCCGACAGCCCGCTGGACGAGCGGGACCGGGAGTTGCTGAGCATGCTGGCCAGCGGCATGAAGGACGCGGCGATCATCCGTGCGCTCGGCATCACCCAGCGCACGATGACCCGGCGGGTGGCGCAGCTCATGGCCCTGCTGGGCGCTCAGACCCGCTTCCAGGCCGGCCTTCAGGCGACCCGCCGCGGCTGGCTCTGACCGGGCCCGCGCCCCCATCGGAAACCCGGGCCCGGCCCCTCACCTGAAACCGGGCCCGCCGTACGGGCCCGAACCCGCCGCCGTCGGGTCCGGCCTCCGCCTCCGCCGCCGGCGCTCAGCTCCAGGCTCGGCCCCGTACGGCCATGCTCGTCCTGCTCGTACACCACACCCGCCGCAGGCTCGTAACCCCGGGCCCGTGCCTCGGGCTCGTGACTCCGGCCCATGCCCCGGGCCCGTACCTCCGGGCTGGCGCGTCTCCGAGCCCACGCCTCGCGGCAAGGGTCCACGGGCGCAACGCCCGCAGACCCACAGGGCCCCCGCCGGGCCCTCGGCGAGCTCAGAGCTGGGGTTGGGGCGCCGTCGCGCGGGGTCTGGACGGGCGGCGGGCGGCCCCGGGCGGCGGTACGACGGCGACCTGCGGGCGCTCCGCACCCCCACGACCTGCGGCGGGCCGCTGCTCCACGCCGGCCCCCGGCGCGGCCGACCCCGTCGGGGACGAGGCGGGCGGCCCCGGCTGGACGCGTTGTTCGCCGGCTCGGTAGGCGCTCGGGCTCACGCCGCGGACCCGTTTGAAGGCCACGCTCAGGGCGAAGGCGTTGGCGTACCCGACCCGGCGGGCGGCGCCCTCCACCGTCATGTCCGGCTCGCGCAGCAGGTCGGCGGCGAGCGCCATCCGCCAGCCGGTGAGGTACGTCATCGGCGGCTCGCCCACGAGTCGGGTGAAGCGGCGGGCCAGGGCCGCCCGGGACACCCCGGTCTTCGCGGCGAGTTCGGCCACCGTCCAGTGGTGCGCCGGGTCGTCGTGCAGCAGTTGGAGCGCGCGCCCCACCACGGGGTCGCTCTGCGCCCGGTACCAGCCGGGCACCTCGGCCTCCGGGCGGGCGAACCAGGCCCGCAGCACCGAGATCAACAGCAGGTCGAGCAGCCGGTCGAGGACGACCTGTTGGCCGGGTGCGTCGCGCGCCACCTCCTCGGCGACGAACGGCATCAGCGGGCACTCCCAGCACTCCTCGGTGAGCACCACCAGCGGCGGCAGCGCGGCCAACAGCCGCTCCCCCACGTCACCGGGGAACTGGTACTCGCCGCTGAGCAGCAGCGCCGACCCGGTCCGGTGCTCCCCGTACGTCCGCACCCCCAGCGTCAGCGCCTTGCTGACGTCCTCGCCGGTCGGCGTGGTGCAGAAGTCCTCGCTGTGCACCAGCACCTGGGGCGGGGCGCCCGGCCGGTCGGAGAGGGTGTACGGCTGCGGGCCGCGCACGATGGCGATGTCGCCGGCGCGCAGCGCCACCGGCGCACTGCCGTCCCCGGGCGCGATCCAGGCGTCGCCGCGCACCATGGTGACCAGCGCCAGCGGCGTGCCGTGCAGGAAGCGCAGCGACCAGGGTGGGGTCAAGATGGACTGGTGGAACAGGGCGCCACGGGCCCGTGCCCCGTCCAGGAGATCGGCGAGCGCATCCATGGCGTCAGCGTAAACGCACAACTGTCCACCGCGTGGACGGACGGACATGCCGTCGAGCCTTTCAGCCATGGTCCCGTGCCTGGTGCACGGGTTGACTGGCCGTATGACAGAGAACGACGTGCTGCGTGACGCAGACTTCTTGGTGGTGGGCGGGACCGGCAAGACCGGTCGCCGTGTGGTGGAGCGGCTGCGGGCGCGCGGGGCGGCGGTGCGGGTGGGTTCCCGGTCCGCCGAGGACGGCCGCACCCGCTTCGTCTGGGAGGAGGAGGACACCTGGGGCCCGGCGCTTGCGGGCGTCGGCGCGGTGTACCTGGTGCCGCCGGGCGAGTTGAGGAGCCCGAGTTCGGCGGAGTCGGTCAAGGCGTTCGCGGCACAGGCGGTGGCCGCCGGGGTGCGCCGCATCGTGCTGCTGTCGGCCCGCGAGGACGGCGAACTGCTCGACGGCGAGCGGGCGGTGCAGGAGTCCGGGGTCGCCGAGTGGACGATCCTGCGGCCGAGTTGGTTCGCGCAGAACTTCAGCGAGGACTTCTTCTACCGTCCCGTCGTCGCCGGTCAGGTGCGGATTTCGACCGGGGACGGGCTGGAGCCGTTCATCGACGTCGAGGACATCGCGGACGTGGCGGTGGCGGCGCTCACCGACGAGGGGCACGCGGGCGAGATATACGAGCTGTCCGGGCCGCGGCTGCTGACGTTCGGCGACGCGATCGCCGAGATCGGGCGGGCCGCCGGGCGCGAGCTCAGCTACGTGCCGCTGAGCGAGGAGCAGTTCACCGCCGAGTGGACGCAGCTCGGCACTCCGCCGCCGCTCATCGCGGTGTTGAACCGGTTGTTCGGGGTCATCAGGGAAGGCCGGAACGCCCATCTGTCGGACGGCGTCCAGCGGGCGCTCGGCCGCGAGCCGCGCGACATCGCCGAGTACATCGAGGCCACCGCGGCCACCGGCGTGTGGGCGGCGCCGAAGGCGTAGCCGACCGGCGCCACGGGCCGCCCGGGCTCGGGCACGGGGCGGGGGGGGGCCCCCCCCCCCCCGGGCGGCGGCGGGGGGGGGCGGGGGGGGGGGGGGGGG
>NZ_JBEHZD010000358.1:0-8485 GCF_040240285.1 Streptomyces sp. HSW2009
TAACTAGCGTCCGGTGGCCCGGTGGACGCATGCGGAGAAGTGGTGGGCGGCGGGTCGTGGTGGTTGTCGGGTGTGGTGGCGGGTTGGGGGGGGGGGGGGGTCGGGGGGGGGCCCCCGGGGGGGGCCGCCCCGGGGGGGGCCGCCCCCGGCGGGGCAACCCCCGCCGCTGGCGAGCTCACCCCGCCCACCGAACAGGCCGTCACCCGCAACGCCCTGCTGCGCCCCACCATGCCGCGCCTGGTACCCGTCGCCCTGCGCGCCCTGCACCGGGAAGCGCACTGGTCATCGCCCGTACTGCGGCACGCCGTACGGCTCGCGGTCGTCGCCTGCGCCGGCTACCTGCTCGGCACCGTGCTGCCGTTCGGGCACGGCTACTGGGCGCCGATGGCCTCGGTGATGGTGATGCGGCCCGACTTCGAGCAGACGTACGCGCGCGGCGTCGCCCGGTTCGCCGGCACGCTGGTCGGGGTGGCGCTCGGCGGGGCGGTGGTGGCCCTGGTCCACCCCGGGGAGTGGGCCAGCGCCGGGCTCGCCGTCGGGTGCGTGGGGCTGATGTACCTGCTGATGCGCACCGGCTTCACCGTCGCCTCCGCGTGCATCAGCGCGTACGTCGTCTTCCTGCTCGGCATCGCGGGCGAGGGCTGGTCGCAGACGGTGCAGGACCGGGTGGTGCTGACGCTGCTCGGCGGGGTGCTGGCGATGGCCGCGTACGCGCTGTTCCCGGCCTGGGAGACGCCGAAGCTGCGGGACCGGCTGGCCGACTGGCTGCTGGCCAACGGCCGGTACGCGGTCGCCGTCTTCGGCGGCCACGCCCACCCCATCGAACGCCGGCCCCGGCACGTGCGCGACGCCCTGCTGGACGCCCGTGCGGCCCGGCTCGCCTGGGCGCAGAGCGAGGCCCGCGCGCAGGCCGAACCCGTACGCCACCGCGGCATCTCGCGCCGCTCGGCGGGCGCGGCCCAGACGGCGCTGGCCACGATGGGCCGGGTCACGATGCTTCTGGAAGCCCACCCGCCGGACCGCGACGCGCGCCCCGCACCGGCCGCCGGCGACTTCGCGGCGGCCCTGCGCACCGCACTCCCGCAGGCGACCGCGGCCGTCCGGGACCGCGAGCCCCTTGACTGGCGCGAGGTGCACGCCGCCCTGGACGCCTGGCGGACGGCCGATGGCGCCGACGCGCTCCCGGTGCGCTGCGCGGAACTTCTGGTGGACGCGCTGGACGAGTTGGCGGGCGCGCTCTCCCGCGGACCGGGAGGGAAGAACCGGGCGCGACGGCGGGAGTGAGTGCGGGTGCGGGTGCGCGGCGTGGTGGGTATGAGGTGCGCGGTGCGGTGGGTACGGGGCGGGCGGTGCGGTGGGTACGTACGGGGCGGGTGGGGCGCGGTGGGCCGGCCGCATCAGGCCGATTCCCGCGGCGTGCCGCCCACAACTCGGCCACTCCCGACCGGGGCACTGTCCAACCTTCACCAGGGCGGCTAGCTTCCTCTCGCCGTACACCCGACGCACCAACAGACGCACCAATAGGGGGAATCCACATGCCCATGCGTTCTCGATTCGCAGCCGCCACCGCAACCCTCGCCGTGGCCGGCGCGGGGCTGCTCGGCCTCGCGGCGCCGGCCTCGGCCGACTCCCTGGGCCTCATCTGCCCGAGCCGCGCGGAGTACATCGACGGCAGCGGTGGCCACAAGGGGGCCCGCATCAGTTGCACCGGCGGCTCGTTCTTCCTGGCCATCAGATGCGAGAAGCTGGACTCCAGCCACTACCAGTACTGGCACTACGGCAACTGGGCCTCATCCGGCGGCACGTCGACGGTGTGGTGCGACCTCAACGCCAAGATCATCAAGACTGAGACCCGTACGTCCTGAGCGTCGTACGTACGGAAACCCCGTACGCCCTGAGTCCGTACTTCCTGAGTCCTGTACGTGCTGACTCCTGTACGTCCTGAGCCTCGTACGTGCTGAGACCTGCTCCGAAGGTCCCGGGGATCTGCCCGGTGGCCGGGGCCTTCGGAGTTGTCGGGCCGGTGGGTCGCGCGGGCCCGCTGGTTCACGGCGCACGCCGCCTCATGGCCTTCGCCGCCCCATCACGCACGCTGCTGCGGCTGCTGGTCGCGCAGGCGGGCCAGGAACTCCTCCGTGAACACGCCCTCGTTGAGTGATCTGGCCCGTGCGGCGGCTGCCGTGCTGCGCGGGAACAGCGCGTTCTCGTACGCGGTGAGTGCGGCCTCCACGTCGCCCGGGTGTGCGGCGATGGCCAGGCCGAGTTCAGCGCCGTCCTGCATGGCCAGGTTGGCGCCCTCGCCGTCCGGCAGCGACAGGTGTGCGGCGTCGCCGACCAGCGTCACGCCGGGGACGCGCGGCCACCGGTGGTCGACCGGCAGCGTGTGCAGGTGGCGCAGGACCGGATCGGTATGGGTCTCGGTGATCAGGGCGGTCAACTCCGGCGCCCAGCAGTCGAATTCGCGGGCGATGCGGGCGGTGGCCGCGGCCCGGTCGGTGAAGTCGATGGCCGCGAACCACTCCAGCGGCCTGAGCAGCGTCACATAGGCGTGCAGGTGTCCGTCGCGCTCCCGGTGCGCCCTGATCCACTCCGTCTCGGCGCCGGGGACGCGGGTGACCAGCGAGCCGCCGCCGACGGCCCGCGCGGTGGCCGGATGGCGGGTGTCGCTGTCGAACAGGTGGGTCTCGATGAACGACCGGTCGGCGTACGCGGGCGTGGCTGACGACACCAACGGCCTCACCCGGGACCAGGCGCCGTCCGCGCCCACCAGCAGGCCGGTGGTGGCGCTGGTGCCGTCGGCGAAGGTCACCTCGTGCCGGCCCCCGCCCAGGGCGCGGGCGGCGCTGACCTTGTGGCCCCAGCGGATGGTGCCGGCCGGCAGCGCGTCGATGAGTATCTCCCGTAACTCGCCGCGCTGTACCTCGGGGCGCCCGCCCGCACCGTCGTCGGCCCGCTCGAAGAGCACCCTCCCGTTCGGGGCGAGCACCCGGACGGCCTGCCGGCCTTTGAGGATGATGCCGCGGAACTTATCCATCAACTGCGCTTCGGCGAGCGCGAGTTGACCGTTGTAGTCGTGGATGTCCAGCAGGCCGCCCTGCCCGCGGGAGGTCGGCGAGGGCTCCGCCTCGTAGACGGTCGAGCGGATGCCGTGGACGTGTAGGACCCGCGCGAGCACCAGTCCGCCGAGGCCAGCGCCGACGATCGTGACGGCGGCCGATGCGGGTACGGGGGCGGGTGCGGAAGCGGAGTCGGGTACGGGGGCGGAGTCGGGTACGGGGGCGGATGTGACAGGGGTCATGAGGGCTCCTCGCGGGTGTCCGGCCCGCCGGACCGACCCGGCGGCGTCTGCGACGACGCTCCTCCCACGCGCCGACAGCCCGACTACAACCGACCGACAGTCCCGGCTCGCAACCCGACTGACACCCCGTACTGATGGTCCCGACGGCAACCCTGGCTGGTGGTCCCGATCGACACCCACACCCACACCCACACCCACCCACACCCACACCCACCCACACCCACCCACGGAAACGGCCCGGGGCCAGTACCCAGTGACCCCGGGCCGGGGGGGGGGGGGGGGGGGGGGGGGCCGCGCGCGCCCCCCCCCCCCGGGCGCCGCCCGCGCCCCCCGCGCGGGGGGGGGGGGGGGGGGGGGGGGGGCGGGGGGGGGGGGGGGGGGGGGGGGGGGGCGGGGGGGGGGGGTGGGGGTGGGGGGGGGGGGGGTGGGGGGTGGGGGGGGGGCGGCGGGGGGGGGGGGGTGCGGGACGATTTCGGGCGGTTCGTTCGACTTGCAAACGCCATTTCTGCAACGTTGTACGGGGCGTCGGTGGGGCGGGCGGAAATGCCGTTAACTAGCGTCCGGTGGCCCGGTGGACGCATGCGGAGAAGTGGTGGGCGGCGGGTCGTGGTGGTTGTCGGGAGTGGTCGCGTTTGGGCGGGGGCTGGCGTTGCGGAGAGCGCTCCCGTACGGCGGCTTCCGATCTCATGAGGGGAGGTAAAGGGGTCTTCTTTAGCATTCCCTGGTATGCGTCCCATCCACTGCCTGGGGGCTTTCGTTCCTTCACTCCCACTCCCCGTTCCGCCGCCATTTCGCGGCATTCTCCCAGCGCCCGGCGCAGACCCCCGAAAGGGCGCTGCCCCGGCTCACTCCAAAAGGCGCCGGGGCGCCCGTTCACCCTTTTCGAACGCTAAGGGGCGGCGTCGCTCAGAGCGTTTCGCGCGGCCCGTTGCCGCCCGGAGCGCGGGCGTATCCACGCGCTGCCCGGAGCCCCGCGCGGCGCGTGGTGGGGCGCCCTGCCGACCGCCACGGCGACTGGAGCGGACCGCCGAGCGACGTGCGCACGGGCGACGGTCAGGGCAGGTACGGGGCGCGATACGGGGCGGCGTACGGGGCGCGGTGCGGGGGCTGCGGGTGGGGGTGGCGGGGGCGTGCGGGGTGGTCGCGGGATGCGCGGCGAGATGCACGCCGGGATGCGCGGTGGCCGTCCGGGGTTTCGCCGCGACCGCTGCCGCCCCGGCTCCCCTCCCCGTTTCCACGGTGACCCCTTCGGCTAAGGCGCGGAACCATTCCCACGGTCGGGCGCGAATCGCCCCGGGTCGGCACCCGGCAAAGGAACGAGCCGGGCCGTAAAACGCCTGAATGATCAGGGCTCGTGCATGCTTCCGCACGGCACCGGAGCGTGTCAACGACACATTGCACCGGCAGGCACGCCCCGGGGCGACTTCACATCGCCGGCCGGTGACGGACCCCGGAATTCCCCGAGCTTGGGATGGGCCGCACGGCATCACGACAATGTGCCGGCGCACGAACCACGCTTTTCCTTGAACTCGCGAAGGGCTGGTACGGAAGTGACGCCCGGGACGTCCTGAGCATCGTTTTCCAGAAATTCGACAGGCAGCGGACCGGAATTCCGCCGACCGGCTTTCCCCTAAGGCATACGCGGCGTACGGCCGGACCGGCGAGGGCGGCGGCGACCACGAAAGTACGGAACCGAATCCGGGGTCACGGCGGACCGGGTGGGCGCTCAGTAGTCACTGGCGCACACGCCAGCGCACGAACGCCCCGCCGCCCGCCCCCTCTCCCCCATCCGGGCGCCCTGCCCGCGCCCGCACCCGCGAGTTCCCGTCCCCGTCTCGGCACCAGGCCCGCACCCGTACCCGCGAGTTCCCGTCCCCGTCTCGGCACCAGGCCCGCACCCGTACGTGCCCGCCCCCGCACCCGCGCGTTCCCACCCCGTCCCGGCACCAGGCCCGCGCCCACACCCGCGTATCTCCCCCGCCCCCTCCGCCCCTCCGCCTCGCTCCCTCTCCCCCGTCTCCTCCGTCTCCCCGCGTCCCGGCTGTTCGGAGTACCCCTCCGGCTGGGCAGGGATGCAGCGACGTGCTGAGCCTCGTGAAGGAGTTGACCCCGTGTCAGTTGACGCCCCCTTCCCCGTACCACCAGGCGCCACGGGACCGTACGCGCGCGGCGGGCCCGCGGGCGGGACGCGGCGCCCGGACCCGCCGCCGTGGCTGCGCAGGACGCGCCGCCGGGCCGCGCTCCGTACCGGCCGTGGGGTGCTGGCCGGCGTGGCCATCGGGCTGATCGCGGTCTGTGGGCTCGGGGCGGCGCCGGCCGCCGCCACCGGGCAGCCAGAGCAGACGGGGCAGACGGGGCAGACGGGGCAGACGGGGCCAGCAGGGCCGGGGCCCGACGGGGCCGGCGCGCCCGGGGGGCGGGCGCACCAGGACGTGCTGTTCATCGGGGCGCACCCGGACGACGAGTACGCGGCGCTGTCCACCTTCGGGCAGTGGCGGGAGCGCGACGGCCTGCGCACCGGCATCGTGACCATCACCCGGGGCGAGGGCGGCGGCAACGCCAGCGGGCCCGAGGAGGGCGCGCCGCTCGGGCTGATCCGCGAGCGCGAGGAGCGCAGGGCGGTGCGCCATGCGGGGCTGCGTGACGTGTTCTACCTGGACAAGCCCGACTTCTGGTACACGCTGTCGGCGCCGCTGACCGGCCGGGTCTGGGACCGGCCGGCCGACGCGCGGGACACCCTGGAACGGCTCGTACGGCTGATCCGGGCCACCACCCCACGGACCGTGGTGACGATGGACCCGCGGCCCTTCAACCAGCACGGGGCGCACCAACTGGCCGGGCGGCTGGCCGTGGAGGCGTTCCGGCTCGCCGCCGATCCCACCGCCTTCCCCGAGCAGCTCACCCGGGAGAAGTACCGCCCCTGGCGGGCCGACCGGCTGTTGGCGCAGAACTGGCGGTTCGCCGGGCCGACCGGGCCGGCGTGCGCCAGCGCCCACCCGCGCGACCCGGCGACCGGCCTGCCGCTCCGGGGCGCGTGGGAGGGCGCGTGGTCGGCGCGGCACCGCACCACCTGGGCACAGCAGGAACGCACGGCCGCGCGCGAGTACGTCACCCAGGGCTTCGGCGCGCTGCCGCCGAAAATCACCACGCCACGGGAGAAGTTGGGCTGTGACTGGTTCACGGTGCTGGCCGAGGACGGCGAGCCGGTGTCGGCCCCGGTGCGCGCGCAGAACGGGCTCCGGCCGGTCTTCGCCGAGTTCCGTGACTGGGCCGCGCGGGTCGGGCTGCCGTGGCTGGCCAACGACGCGCAGCCGGCGTACCCGCAGCCACCGGCCACCACCGTGCCGGCCGCGGCGCAGCGCCCGACCGTGGACGGCTCGGCCGCGCCGGGTGAGTACCCGGGGCCCGAACTGCGGCTCGGCCACTGGGAGGGCGAGCGGTGCGGGCCGGCCGACTGCGGCGCGACGGCGCGCCTGGCCCGGCACGGCGACGACCTGTACGCCCTGGTGCAGGTCGTCGACGACGTCCCCGGGGCGGCCCTGGAGCGGGCGGACTGCAAGCGGCACTGGCGCACCGACGCGGTGGAACTCGCCCTCGATCCGCGCGGTGCCTCCGATGACACCGCGTCCACGTTCAAGCTCGCGGTGCTGCCGCGCACCACGGAGGGCGGCGCCTGTGCGGCCCGGGACGCCGACCACCACCAGGGCCAGGCCGCCACGACGGCGCCCGGCGTGAGCTGGGCGGCCACCGTCAGCGAGCCGTACGCCGGCTACACCGTCGAGGTGAAGGTCCCGCTCCGTGCGCTGCCCGGCCCCGTCGATCCGGCCGCGCTGACCGCGAACGTGTGGGTCTACGACTCGGACACGCCGGACAAGACTGGCCAGTCGCGGCTGGCCTGGTCCGCGTTCGGCAGCGCGCAGGCCGATCCGTACGTCTGGGGCACGGCGCGGCTCGACGGCTACCAGGCGCCGGGCGGTCCCGCGCCGGGCGAGCCGGTCATCCCGCTGGAGGCGGCGCGCAGCCGCGACTCGCTGCCCTCCGTGCTCCAGAGCCTGCGGACCGGCGTGCCGCTGGCCGCAGGGCCGCGGGTGCGCTGAGCGCCTGCCGGCCGCCGTCGGCCCCCGCCCGGGACCACGGGCTCCGTGCTGGGGCGGGGGCGACGGAATGGCCGCCCCGGCGCGGGGAGGGCGCCGTCTGGTGCGGCACGGTGCGCCGGGGCGGCCGGACCGACGTCGCGGCCGGGCTGGCTGGCTGGCTGGCTACCAGCCCTTGCCCGCGACCTGGCGGGTGGCCACGTTGAACCGGTTGAACAGGTTGGTCACGCCGATCATGAGGACGAGCGCGGCCAGGCCCCGCTCGTCGTAGTGGCGGGCCGCCTCGTCCCACACCGCGTCCGGCACCGGGTCGGAGGAGTCGGCGATCCGGGTCACGGACTCCGCGAGGGCCAGCGCGGCGCGCTCGGCATCGGTGAAGTACGGGGCGTCGCGCCAGGCCGCCACCGCGAACAGGCGCTCCTCCGTCTCACCGGCCTTCCGCATCTGCCGGGCCCCGCCGTCCACGCAGAAGCCGCAGCCGTTGACCTGGCTGGCGCGCAGGTGGACGAGGTCCAGGGTGGACTCCGGTACGCCGGCGTCCTTGGCTGCCTTCACCAGCGCCTGCGCCGGCTTGAGGGACTCCGGGAGGATGACGGCCGGGTTGTTGATGCGCTGCTGCATGCTGCTTCTCTCCTGTGCTCGTGGTGGGCTACACCGACATGACGGGGCACGGCCGACCCGTGTGACACGGCTGCGAGTGACGTGCACCACTCCGCCCCGGTGGGGCAGCGCACCCGGCGAAAGCGGCCGAACGCGCGCAGCACCCCGGCCCCACCCGCACGACGGGGCGACGGGGCGACGGGGCGACGGGGCGCCGGGGCGACGGGGCGACGGGGCGACGGGGCGACGGGGCAGGGTCGCTGACGGGTGCGGACCAGGGCGACGGGGCCGGCGTACGGGCGGGGGCGCGCGGCGGCACGGCGTACGCGCGGCAGTGCGAGGGACCCACGGCAGTGCGGCGTACGCGACAGTGGCCGGGCGGGCCGCGGCAGGTTGCTCCGCGGTCCGCCCAGCCACTTGGGGCGCGGGGCCCGGCCCCCCGGGGGGCCCGGCCGGGGGCCGGCCCCGCCGCACGGGCCGGGGGGGCGGGGGG
>NZ_JBEHZD010000359.1:0-8483 GCF_040240285.1 Streptomyces sp. HSW2009
CCGCCTTTTTTGTCCCCCCCCCCCCCCGCCCCCCCCCGCGCGCTGGCCGGCGGGGGGGGGGGGTGTGGGGTATATGAGACCGGGGTCGCCCGCGCCTCCTACGAACGCGCCGCGCAGGCCCTGGCAGCCGGAATCGCCGCCACCGCCTCCCTGATCGAGGTCGAGCGAGTGGTGATCGGCGGCGGGGTCGCGGGCGCCGGCGAGGTGCTATTCGCCCCACTGCGCCGCACCCTGCGCGACTACGCGCGGCTCTCCTTCGTCCGCGACCTGACCGTCGTACCCGCCCGCACCGGCACCGACGCCGGGCTCATCGGCGCGGCAGCCGCCGCGGCCCGCGCCGGCGGTCTGGCCGGATTCGGTGCCGTGCAGGGTCCCCGCGCCGGACAGCGCGTGGGGCGGTAGGGGCCGCGCGGGTCCGCGGTCCCCGGGGCCTAAGCTGAGTGCGACGGGCGCCGGAACGCCCCTGTCAGGCGCCATGGCGCGGACACGGGGAGGGGCGGGCGGCATGAACGGGTGAGGGGACGACAGCACGGTGAGCACGGGGGACAGCGGAGCGGACCTCACCGGCCGCGTACTGGCCGGAAGGTATCGGGTCACACGGCAACTCGGCCGTGGCGGCATGGGCGTGGTCTGCGCCGCGGTGGACGAGGTGCTCGGCCGCGAGGTCGCGGTCAAGATCCTGCGGGCCTTCACCGACGCCGGCGCCGCGGAGTTGGCCGATCTGCGCACCCGGATGCGCCGCGAGGCACGGGCCGCGGCCCGCATCCGGCACTCCGGCGTCATCACCGTGCACGACGTGGCGGAGGAGAACGGACTGCCCGTCATCGTGATGGAACTCATCGACGGGCCTTCCCTGGACGACGTGCTGACGGCCGAGGGGGTGCTCGACCCGCTGCGCGCCGCCGCCATCGGCGCACGGGTCGCCGAGGCGCTCGCCGCCGGCCACGAGGTCGGCGTGCTGCACCGGGACGTCAAGCCGGGCAATGTGCTGCTCGACCGCGCGGGTGTGCCGGGCGCCGCAGGTCCGTTGGCGCCCGGCGGCGGCCGGGTCGTCCTCACCGACTTCGGCATCGCCACGATGGACGCGCCGGACGACGGCGCGGCCACCAAGCTGACCCGCAGCGGCGAACTGATCGGTTCGCTCGACTACCTGGCCCCCGAGCGGGCCCAGGGCCACGAACCGGGACCCGGCTCTGACGTGTGGGCCCTTGGCATGACGCTGTACGCGGCGGTCGAGGGCTCGTCGCCGTTCCGCCGCACCTCGGTGTGGTCCACGCTGACCGCGATCGTGACGGAGCCGCTGCCGGAACCGCGCCGCGCCGGGCCCCTGACCCAGGTGTTGTGGGCGCTCATGGCCAAGGACCCGGCCGCCCGACCCACGGCGGCCCAGGCCGCAGCGCTGCTCGACGCGGTCGCGGCGGGCCACGTCACACCGTTCGCCGCCACCGCGGGCGGTGCGGCACCGTACGGCGCGTACGGCGGCCCGGGCGAGGCGGCGGGCCCGCAGGCGGTGTCCGGCCCGGCGCAGGGGGCGGATGGCTCGGGAGGAGCGGCGCCCGGGGGCTTCGGGGCGCCGGGAGTGGCTGCGGGTGCGGCTGGTGCGGGTGCTGCGGCGGGTGTGGGCGCGGGGGGTTTTCCCGCGGCGGGTGGGATTGGCGCTGCGCCGGGTGGTGGCGGGGGTGGGGTGCCGCCGGTGGCGGGCGCCGAGGTGCATGCTGCTGCCGCGTCGTACGGGCATGGTGGTGCGGTGCCTGGGCATGGCGGAGTGGCGCCCGGTGGTGTGGGTGTCGCCGTCGACGGTGGCGGTGTGCGGGATGGCCGGACCGGTACGCCGGACGCGGGGCCGCTCGTGGTTGCTGGCAGCGGCGGTGGGACGCGGCGGTTGCCCGCGCGCCGCCGTAACCGGCGCGCCGCGTTCCTCACCGCGGCGACCGCGACCGTCCTGCTGGCCGGCGGCATCACGTACGCGCTGATGGACCGCGGCGGCAACGACGGCGACGACCGGGCGGGCGACGACTCCGGCCGGGCCGTCGAAGAGTTGGACCCGGGCGCCGCCGATCCGGGCGGGGCACAAGACCCGGCCGCCGGTGGAGGCAAGGGCAAGCGCGGCCCGGACGGCAAGGTCTCGCCCACCCCATCGACTTCGGGTTCACCGTCGGAGTCGGGACGCCAGCGGGGTACGGACGATGCGGATGACGCGGACGATGCGGACGACGCCAAGCGCAAGGGAGACGACCAGCGCGGCTCCGACGACAAGACGGGCAGCGACCCGAAGGAACGGGACGACGAGAAGAAGGACCCGGCGCGCGACGAGGGGACCAAGCCGAGCACACCGACCGAGCAACCCGCACCGGTGTGCCACCCCTCGGGCGCGGGCGCCGGCAAACACGACTGCACGGTCTGGCGCCCCGCGACCTCGTACACGCGCGACGGCGCCCAGGCGGGAACCCTGAACGCGGGCACCAACTACTTCTTCTGCCAGGAGAACCTGGGCCGCCGCGAGACGTCCGGCACCTGGACCAACGTCTGGTGGGCCAAGACCGACGACGACAGCGGCAACGCGGGCGTCTACGTCAGCGTCGTCTACATCAAGGGCGGAGCCAACGACCAGCCGGCCCCTGGCCTACCAGTCTGCTGAACCTCACTCGGCAGCGGTCACCCATCGCGCTGCGAACTCGGCGCTAGGGGTGGCGGGTTGACTGCCTCGCCTGCCTTGCCCGTCTGCCTGCTGTGGGGCGGAAGGCCGTGTCCCGCCCCGGGTGGCAGGGGCCGCGTGGCGGGGGGCCCGGGTGTGGGTTGCTGCGCCTGGGCTGAGAGGTTGGTGGGCTCAGGGAGTGGGTGGGCTGGCTGAGGTGAGGGGCTGGGGGTCTGGGTTGGTGAGGCGCGGGGCGGTGGTTGAAGTGGACGGGTGGGCTCAGGGCATGGGTGGGGCTGGGGCTGGGTGAGTGGGTTGGGGTGGGTGTGGGAGGCGGGGTCGGTTGTTGGTTGATGAGGGTTGGTATGGGGGCGTGTGTGTGGGGTGGGTGTGGCTGGTTGTTGGCTGATGAGGGCCGTATCGGGGTGGGTGCGCGTGTGTACGGAGGCTGGTCGCGGTGGGTGGCTTCGTTGCTGTGGGCGGGATGTGCGGCGGGTGGAGTGGTACGGGGGTACGGGCGCGCTGGGTGTGGCCGCTGCGGGGTGAGGGGCTGCGCGTTCCGTGGGCCGAAGCCGGGTCAGGGCCTGGGTGGTTGGCCGGAGAACGAGGTGGGTGCCGGGGGCGCTGAGCGGCCGTACGAGGGAGTGCGGTGATGTGAGGGGGTTGCCGGTTGGCCTGAGTCTGAGGGGAACGGGGTGGAGTGCCGAGGCCGCTGGGGCTAGATGGACAATGTGCTCCTGCACCGAGGCCGCAGGGTCCGAATGCGTCACACGGTGGTGTGGTGCGACCGCTGGGCGGCCGGCCGGTGCTCCCGTAGGCGGGCCGTCCGTCGGCGGGGAGTCGAGCGCGCCTGCGGAGAGCGCCGCGGTGGCTCGCGGCGAGGACCGGGCGCGTGGGAGCAGTTTTGGAGCGCAGGGGCGCGTGGCGCGGAGCGCATGCCTGTCTGCCTGCACTGATGCGACCCGCTGCGGGACGCAGGGGCGTGTCGCCGAGCCCTCGCCCTGCTTCGGGGCCAGCGACCGATGTCGGGGCCCTCGCCCGCCGACCGTACGGCAGCGACGACGCACCACGGGGTGGGGTCGAGGCCCGTACCCGTGAACGGCCGGCGACATGGCAGCCCGGTCACCGGATTGCCTCGTCGGAGGTGGTGCGAGCGGCGGTTTCTGAGGTCGGGTGACGTTCCTGCGGCGGGCGGACACACCTCGGGACGGCGGCCGTCGGCCGGCCCGTGATCCGTCGCCGATGGCGCCGTACCCTCGCCGTCCAGGCGGCCCCTGCGTCGGTTGGCCGCGCCCTGCGCCGCCCCCTGACGGCCGAGCGCGCCCCCTGCGGCTCGCACGCGTTTTCGTGGCAGGGTGATGCGGGCAACTGACTGGGGCCTACGGAGAAGGGGGAACCCGTGATCGTCTGGTTGAACGGCACATCCGGCGTGGGCAAGACCAGCACGGCGCGCGCACTGTGCGAACTGCTGCCCGGCAGCACGCTCTTCGACCCTGAGCTGATCGGCAAGGGCCTACGGATGATGTTGCCACGCCAGCGCCTCGCGGAGGTGACCGACTACCAGGAACTGCCCACCTGGCGGCGGCTGGTGGTGGACACGGTGGTGGCGCTGTACGCGGAGTTGGGCGGCGTCCTGGTGGTGCCCATGACGCTGCTGCAACAGGATCACCGGGACGAGATCTTCGGCGGTTTCGCCGCCTACCGCATCCCCGTACGCCACCTCCTGCTCCATGCGGAGGAAACGATCCTTCGCGAGCGCGTCGAGAGCCGTACGGCCCTGGCCGGCACCCTGGGCGAAGCGGCGTCGCTCCGGACGCTGCCCCCCGACCACATGACGCCCTATCAGGCGGCACTGCCCTGGCTCCGCGCCGATGCTCACCTCGTCCGCACCGACGGGCTCACCCCGGGCGAGGCCGCCGCGCGGGTCGCGGAGGCGTTGCGCGAGGGGGCCGGAACCTGCACCCTCGTCCAGACCCTCAAGCCCACGGCCGAAACCGTGGCGGCCGGCGTACTGCTCTTCGACGACGAGGACCGGGTACTGCTGGTCGACCCCACGTACAAGTCGGGTTGGGAGTTCCCGGGCGGCGTCGTCGAACCAGGTGAGGCACCCGCCCGCGCCGGAGTACGCGAAGTCGCCGAGGAGTTGGGCCTCGACCTGCCCGACCCGCTGCGCCTCCTCGTACTGGACTGGCAGCCCTCGCAGCCACCGCAGTACGGCGGACTGCGCCTGCTCTTCGACGGCGGCAGGCTCACCGAGCACCAGATCGGCAAGCTGTTGCTACCCGCGGACGAACTCCGTGGCTGGCGCTTCGTCACCGAAGCCGAGGCGACGAGCCTGCTCTCGCCCGACCGGATGCGCCGACTGACCTGGGCCCTCCGCGCCCGCGAACGCAACCACCCCCTCAACCTGGAGGCGGGCCAACCCGTAGCCCTCGACCCCACCTCACCATGAGGCGACGGGGAGGCAGGGGTGGGGGGTGGGGCTAGGGCAGGGGGATTGGAGGTGGGAAGCGGTGGTGGCCACACATCTCGGGCTTCCCCCCACCCCCTCCCTCCCCGCCTCCGCCTCCTCCAGCCCAGCGATCACGGCACCGCCGACAGCCGTCAAGCCATGGCGATCACGGTGCTACGGCTATGCGGCGCTGTGGCTACCTGACGCTGCGACTGCCAGGGCCGTGGCCGTCATGAAGCTGTCTGCGTTGCCCTGCGACCGAGTTGAGCTCCTTCGTGGCGCGCGCAGTGCCGGGCCGGTCCGCTCGATCGCTTTCGGTGTTGCTACTCCGTGGTGTTGGTCGCGTACTCCACCAGGAACAGTGCCTCGGCCAGGGAAAGGCGCTCCAACTCCGCGGGGGACACGCTCTCGTTGACCGCGTGGATCTGTGCCTCGGGCTCGCTCAGGCCGATCAGGAGGATCTCGGCCTGCGGGTAGAGCGCGGCGAGGGTGTTGCACAGCGGGATGGAGCCGCCCATCCCGGCGATGCGCATCTCCTGGCCGTCGTAGGCGGCGCGCAGGGCCGTGGCCATCGACGCGTACGCCGGGCTGCTGGTGTCGGCACGGAAGGGCTGGCCCTGGCCGACCTGCTCCACCGACACCTTGGCGCCCCAGGGGATGTTCGTCTCCAGGTGGGCGCTGAGCAGCTTGGTCGCCTCGGCTGCGTCCTCGCCCGGCGGAACCCGCAGGCTCACCAGGGCGCTGGCGCTCGCCTGCACCGACGGCGTGGCACCCACCACGGGCGGGCAGTCGATGCCGAGCACGGTCACCGCGGGCCGGGCCCAGATCCGGTCCGCGATGGTGCCGGACCCGATCAGCTCCACTCCGTCGAGCACCCGGGCGTCCTTGCGGAAATCCTCCTCCTCGTACTGGAGGCCGTCCCAGTTGGCGTCGGAGGCCAGGCCCTGCACGGTGGTCGACCCGTCCTCGGCGCGCAGTGAGTCCAGTACGCGGATGAGGGCGGCCAGCGCGTCCGGGGCGGCGCCGCCGAACTGGCCCGAGTGCAGGTTGCCCGCCAACGTGTCCACCTGGACCCGCACCAAGGTCATCCCGCGCAGCGTCGCCGTGGCGGTGGGCAGCCCGTGCTGGAAGTTCCCGGCGTCCCCGATGACGATCGTGTCGGCCGTCAGCAACTCCGGGTGCGCCTCGGCGTACCGCTCCAGGCCACCGGTGCCCTGCTCCTCGGAACCCTCGCAGATGACCTTCACATGGACGGGGACGCCACCGTTCTCCTTCAGCGCCCGCAGCGCGGTCAGGTGCATGATCAGACCGCCCTTGCAGTCCGCGGTGCCACGCCCGTACCAGCGGCCGTCGCGTTCGGTCAGCTCGAACGGCGGCGAGATCCAGGCGGCCTCGTCCAACGGCGGCTGCACGTCGTAGTGCGCGTACAACAGCACGGTGGGCGCGCCCTCGGGGCCAGGAAGCAAGCCGTAGACGGACTGGGTGCCGTCCGGGGTGTCCAGGAGTGCGACGTCCTGGAACCCCTCGCCACGCAGCGCATCGGCCACCCAGTTCGCAGCCGCCTCGCACTCGCTCTTCGGGAACTGGGCCGGGTCGGCAACCGACTTGAAGGCGACCAGTTCGGTCAGCTCCGCACGGGCCCGTGCCTGAAGTGAGGCCACGGTCTGAGCGAGCGCGGTGTGGTCGGTCTGGCGAACGGAGGCTTGCTCCATGGAACGCTCCTTGTGGGCGCGGCGTTATGTCCGTACGTACGGGCGAAGGGTCCACCGATCTTCCCACAGCGGGGCCGCCGGGCGGCGCGCCGTAGGATGCGACCGGTAGCCGAAGCGAGTGGTCGAGCGGGAGTAGAAACACATCGTGAGCAGCGACAACAGCGGCGAGATGGGGCTCAGCGGCGGCGACGCGGCCGACGGCGGAGAGGCGGTGTGGGACGTCGTGGTCGTGGGGGCAGGGCCGGCCGGCGCCTCCGCCGCGCACGCTGCGGCCTGCGCGGGTCGCAGAGTGCTGCTGCTTGAGAAGGCGGAGCTGCCGCGCTACAAGACCTGCGGCGGTGGCATCATCGGCCCCTCCCGTGAAGCGCTGCCCCCGGGCTTTGAGCTGCCGCTGCGGGACCGCGTCCACGCCGTGACCTTCTCGCTGAACGGCAAGCTCACCCGCACCCGGCGCTCCAAGCAGGTGCTCTTCGGCCTGATCAACCGGCCCGAGTTCGATGCCGCGCTGGTGGAGTCGGCCACCGCTGCGGGGGCCACCCTGCGCACCGGCGCCAGCGTCTCCCGCGTCGAGCAGCACGGGCCCTCGGTGCCCGACCGGCGCACCGTCGCCGTGGTGCTCGCGGACGGTGAGACGGTGCTCGCCCGAGCCGTGGTCGGCGCCGATGGCAGCGCGAGCCGGATCGCCGGGCACGTGGGCGTCAAGGTCGATCAGGTGGACCTCGGTCTCGAAGCGGAGATCCCGGTGCCGCCCACCGTCGCGGAGGACTGGGCCGGCCGGGTGCAGATCGACTGGGGCCCGATACCCGGCAGTTACGGCTGGGTGTTTCCCAAGGGCGACACCCTCACCGTGGGGGTGATCTCGGCGCGGGGCGAGGGCGTCGAGACCAAGCGCTACCTCCAGGACTTCATCGCCCGGCTTGGTCTCGCCGGATTCGAGCCGAGCATCTCGTCGGGGCATCTGACGCGCTGCCGCTCGGACGACTCGCCGCTCTCCCGCGGCCGGGTGCTCGTCTGCGGTGACGCGGCCGGGCTGCTGGAGCCGTGGACGCGGGAGGGCATCTCCTTCGCCCTGCGCTCGGGACGGCTGGCGGGCGAGTGGGCCGTGCGGATCGCTGAGGCGCACGACGCGGTCGACGCCCGACGGCAGGCCCTGAACTACGCCTTCGCCATCAAGTCGGGCCTCGGTGTGGAGATGGGGGTCGGCCGGCGGCTGCTGACGGCGTTCGAGCGGCGCCCCGGCATGGTGCACGCCGCGCTGACCGGCCTCCGGCCGGCCTGGCGGGCCTTCGCGAAGATCACGCGGGGCAACACCACCCTCGCCGAGATCGTCCGCACGCACCCCTCGGCCCGGCGCCTGATGTCGGTCATCGACCGCGGCTGACCGCGACGCCCCGGGAGCCCCGGGGCCGCTGCGGGGCTCCCGCCACGGGCCGAACCGCTGCGTTGTGGCGCACGGGGCCACCGGCGCCGGTGGCCGCGCCCGCGACCCGGCCCGGGCCGGGAAGTGCGGAACGTGGTCCAGGGCGGCGCGCCCCCCCCCCGCCCGGCCCGCCCCCGGGCGGGCGGGGCGCCCCCGGGGGGGCGCGGGGGGGGGGCCCCCCCGCCCCGGGGGGCCGGGGGGGGGGGGCCGGGCGACGGGCCGGCGTTGCCCGCGTGAGCCGGGCCGCGCGGGGTGCCGCTCGCC
>NZ_JBEHZD010000036.1:0-29275 GCF_040240285.1 Streptomyces sp. HSW2009
CCCCCGGCGCCCCCCCCCCCCCCCCCCCCCCGGCCCGCCCCCCCCGCCCCCGCCCCACCCCCCCCCCCGCCCGCGGCGGGGGGGCGGGGCGGCGCCGCGCGCCCCCCCCCCCCCCCCCGCGCGCCCGCCGCCCCCCCCCCCGGCGCCCGCGCTCCTGGACCGGGCGGCCGGCGTGCCGCGGACCGCGGCCGAGCGGGCGGGGGCCGGCGATGCGCTGCGCCGGGCGGACGAACTGCGCGAGGCGCTCACCGAACCGCCGGAGTAACCGGCGGCGGGATCGCCGGGCCAGGGCGGGCAACCGGGACGGGCGGCCGGGGGCCGGCGCTCACACCGCGCTCGCGCCCGCCTCGTCGACCAGTACGAACGCGGTCTTGCCGTCAACGGCCTCCCGGATGATGTCCGCGTGCCCGGCGTGCCGGGCGGTCTCCTGGATGAGGGTCAGCAGAATCCACCGCGCGCTGCGGTCCCGGTCCTGCGGGTACCAGGGCGCATCGGGCAGCGTGACGACCACGTCCAGGTCCGGCAGCGAGCGGATGTACGCGTCGGTCTGCCGGGCGACCCGCTCGTAGAAGTCCAGCAGCCCGGCCAGCGTCTCGTCGCCCGTCGCCGCGAACGACTCGTGCCAATTCTCCAGCGTGCGCTGCGTGGTCTCCTCCGGGCGGCCGGCGAGCGTGCCCATGATCCAGTTCTGCTCCACCTCGGCCAGGTGCTTGACCAGACCGGACAGCGACAGCTCGCTCACCGTGGGCCGCTGGGCGGCCTGCTCGTCGGTGAGCCCGAGCACGGCGCGACGGATGGCGCCGCGCTGGGCGTCCAGGTAGTTGAGGAGCGCGGTGCGCTCGTCGCCACGGGGTTCGGCGTCAACGAAAGTGGGCATGTGGTCCGCCTTCCTCAGGGGGCCGGGGCGCTGTCCCGGCCTCGATGAAGAACACGTTAGGGACCCTTGCGGACAGCTTCGGTCCGCAAGGAACGGTTCGTACGACACGGGTCCGCGCATTCCCTCCGGCGGCCCACCGCGCCCTGCGTCAGACTCCGGGAACGGGGCGGCCGGGGACGGCACGGATACGGGGCCGGGGCCGTAAGAGGGGTCGGGGCCGGGGCCGCAAGACGGGAGCGGGGTCGTACGGGGCGGCCTGCGCGGCAGCGGGTTCCAGGCGGCGGCCGGCGGCGCGGCACGGCCCCTCGGTCCGTCGCGGCAGGCGCTCCGACGTGCGGCGGATGCGCCCCGGGCCGAGGGGAAAGGGTGCGGCGGCCGGCAGTGAAAGGGGGCCCTGGCCAGCGGGCCCCGGACGGCGCGGGAACGGCGGGAACAGCGGGGAACGGTGAGGGCAGTGGGGAACAGTGGGGGCAGTGCGCGACCGGTGGGGAGCGTCGGAGCGCTGCGAGGGGCAGCAGGAACGGGTGGGCGGCGGGGGGGGCGGGCGTCAGAAGGGGAAGACGCTGCGGCCGTGCTGGATGGAGATCCACTTGGTGGTGGTGAAACACTCCACCATCGCATCGCCGTTGAGCCGCCCCAGCCCGGACAGCTTCTCGCCGCCGAACGGGACGATCGGCTCGTCGTGCACGGTGCCGTCGTTCACATGGATCATCCCGGTCCGCACCCGGCGCGCGAGCCGTACGCCGCGCTCCACGTCACCGGTGTGCACCGCGCCGCTGAGCCCGTACGGCGACTCGTTGGCGATGCGCAGCGCCTCCTCCTCGCCGTCGAAGGGGATCAGCATCACGACGGGGCCGAAGAACTCCTGCCCGTACACGGCGGATTCGGTGTTGATGTCGGTGAGGACGGTCGGCTCGACGAGCGTGCCGCGGGCGGTGCCGCGCAGCAGGGCGCGCGCGCCGTCGGCGATGCTCTGCTCCACCATGCCGCTGATGGCCTCGGCCTGGCCCTCGTTGATCAGCGGGCCGATGTGGGTCTGCGGGTCGCGCGGGTCGCCGACCTTGAGGCTCTTGACCTTGGCCACGAACTTCTCGGTGAACTCGCGCTCGACGGCCCGGTCCACGAGCACCCGGTTGGCGGCCATGCAGACCTGGCCCTGGTGGACGAAGCGGCTGAAGACGGCCGCGTCCACCGCGTAGTCGACGTCCGCGTCGTCCAGGACGATCAGCGCGCTGTCGCCGCCGAGTTCCAGGACGGTGCGCTTGAACCCGGCCGCGGCGACCGTGGCCACGTGCCGCCCGACCTTGTCGGAGCCGGTGAAGGAAATCACCTTCGGCACCGGGTGCTCGATCAGCGCGTCACCGATTTCGGCGATGTCGGTCACCACCACATTGAGCACGCCCGGCGGCAGCCCGGCGTCCTCGAAGACCTTGGCGACCAGCCCGCCACCGCAGATCGGGGTGTTCTGGTGCGGCTTGAGCACCACCGCATTGCCGAGCGCGATGGCCGCGGCGACCGACTTGACGGACAGCAGGAAGGGAAAGTTGAAGGGGCTGACGACGCCGACGACGCCGACCGGCTCCCGGTAGACGCGGTTCTCCTTGCCGTCGATCGGCGACGGCAGAATGCGCCCCTCCGGGCGCAGTGCGAGTTGCACCGCCTCGCGCAGGAACTCCTTCACGATCTGGAGTTCGAACGCGGCTTTGCGCTGCGTCCCGCCGACCTCGGCCGTAATGGCGTCGGCGAGTTCCGTCTCGCGGTCCTCGATGATGCGCAGCGCCCGCTCGAACACCAGCCGCCTGGTGTACGGGTTCACCTCGGCCCAGGAACGCTGCGCCCGCTCTGCGGCGCGGTATGCCTGGTCGATCTCGTCGGCCGTGGCGATGGTGATCGAGGTGAGCTTCTCGCCGTCGTACGGATTGAAGTCGACGATGTCCCACGAGCCGCTCCCGACCCGCCACTCGCCGTCGATGTACTGATAGGCCAATTCGGAGAAGTAGGACATGCCATCCCTTATCTGAAGGCCGGGAGGCTGCTGGCCACCCGGGGGCTGGGCGGGGTCTCCTGATGGACTGTCATCGTAATGAGCGCTCACATCAGTTGAAGACGGGACCTCAGCAAATCCCGTGTTTTTGCCGGAGAGAGACTGTCGTCGCGCAGCCGCTCCATCGCCCGGACGTATTGCGTCACTTCTTCCCGCTTGTCGAGATAGAGCGCGCTGGTGAGCTGCTCCAAATAGATGATGTCCGGCAGATCGGGCTCCGGGAAGCGCAGCATGGTGAAGGCACCGCTTTCCCCCGAGTGCCCGCCGAAGCTGAACGGCATCACCTGGAGCGTGACGTTCGGCTGCTCCGAAACGTCCAGCAGGTGCCGCAGTTGGGTGCGCATCACCGTGGCATCGCCATACGGTCGGTGCAGCGCGGCCTCGTCCAGCACCGTGTGGAAATGCGGGGCGCGCTCGGAGACCAGCAGCTTCTGCCGCTCCAGGCGCAGCGCGACCCGCCGGTCGACCTCGGAGGCACACGCGTCGCGCTGGCCGCGGGTGACCACGGCGTGCGCGTACCCCTCGGTCTGGAGCAGGCCGTGGATGAACTGGACCTCGTAGACGCCGATGTGCGAGGCGGCACCCTCAAGCCCGACGTAGGTCTGGAACCAGCCGGGCAGCACGTCGCCGTAGCTGTGCCACCACCCCGCCACATTGGCCTCCCTGGCGAGCCCGAGCAGCGCCGAACGCTCCGCGTCGTCCGCAACCCCGTAGAGGGTGAGCAGGTCCTCGATGTCGCGTGCCTTGAAGCTCACCCTGCCCAACTCCATGCGGCTGATCTTGGACTCGGAAGCACGGATCGAATAACCAGCCGCCTCACGCGTTATGCCGCGCGACTCGCGCAGCCGTCGGAGCTGAGAGCCCAGGAGGATGCGGCGTACAACCGATCCACTCGACTCACTTGTGGCCATTTCCGTGACCCTCCCTGTACGTTCCGTACCCTCGCGGGTACGTCCCCCACGGACCCCCGGCCGCGAAGTCTGCCACTTCTAGGCTCCGTTGAGTGCCCATCTCGTTACCGAAGCGCGGGACGGACGCAAGTGGCACCAAGAAGAATTCCTTGCTAACGCGCCCACTTCATCGCAAACCGGCCACGTGCACGTGCATCTGCCCTTGCATCTGTCCCGGTCATTGGGAATCCTGGAACTCGCGCACGTGCACGCTGTTTGCAGATCCAGCCAGGGTCGTCACGGCCACGAATGCCAGGAGTGCCTCGCATGGGGACCAGAGGATCGACCATGGTCGAGCCGTTATGGCGGGGCCTTCCTCCCATCGACCCGTCGGCTCTTTCACACTCTGCCTCGTGCGCTCTGGCGGCTCGCTACGACGCCGTCAAGGGCGCGCGTGAGTTCACCCGAGCCACCCTGCACGGCTGGGACCTGCCCGATCTCTTCGACGACGTGGCACTGGTCGTATCCGAGCTGGTGACCAACGCGCTGCGCCACGCGCTGCCGAGCGAGGACCGCGAGCCGATCGCGTCCTCCCCAGAAGCAGGCCATGGGGCCGGTCACGGGGGCGGCCCCATGGCCGTGACCGAACCGGCCGTACGCCTGCATCTGATGCGCTGGACGTCGCGGCTGGTCTGCGCGGTGCGCGACCCGAGCGAGGTCAGCCCGGTCACGGGCGACACCTCGCTCTTCCCGGAGCTGAACGGAGCGGCCGAATCCGGCCGCGGCCTCTACCTCGTCGAGTCCTTCAGCGACAGTTGGGGCTGGCACCCGCTGGCCGGCACGCTGCGCGGCAAGGTCGTCTGGGCCCTGTTCCAACTGCCCCGCGGCGAAGGCTGAACCGGGCGCGCCACCGACGCACATCACGCCACCGCGGCCGGGCAGCCGCGGTGCGCTCTGTCGTGTCCCGCCGTGCCGTGGGCGTGCGCCGACGGCGCGATCGGGCGCCGGCCGCGCCGGGGCGCCGAAGTTGGCGCATATGACTACGGAAGCCCCGTCCGGTCCGTGCGGGGGCGCCCCGCGCCCCCCCCGCGGGCCCCCGGGGGGGGGGGGGGGCCGGGGGGGGGGGGGGGGGGGGGCCCCGGGGCGCCCCCCGGCGGGGCGGGGGGGGGGCCCCGCGGGCGCGAGCGGGCCCCGGCCGCGCGGGGGCGCCTAAGTGGGCGAATATCCCGCCCCCCCCCCCGCCCGGCCCGGGGGGGGCCCCCCGGCCCCCCCGGGGCGGCCCCGGGTCGGCGGTGGGGCACGGCGGTTCGGCGGTGGGTCGGCCCCTGGTCCGACAGCGGGTGGGTCAGGGGGCGGCCCCTGATCGGTGCGGGGTCGGCGGCTGAACCGGTCGCCGCCGGGCGCCTCCCCCGACCGGTGGACGCACACGGAGCGGCAGCCACCCGATGGGGCGACGCGGTGCGGCTGCTCCGTATCCCGCACCGGCCCCGCCGATCCCGCGCCGCACGCCAATTTGCGCACCCTGCGCGGCAGGTCATGCACCCTGTCGCCGCCCGCGCCGCGCCCGGCGCCGCGAGGCCCGCCGTACGGCCCTGGGATTGCGCGCCGCAGGCGGCGGGCCGGCGCGGTGGCCGTCCAGCAGGCGTAGACGCCCGTCGGAGTGGGCCTGCGCCATGACGACCGGTCCGCGTCTGCCCCGCGCCCTCAGGCCACGCCCGCCCGCCGTCCACCGCCCCCTGGCGCCCGCACCGCCCCGCGCTGCGCCCCACCGGCCACACCCCGTCGCCCCCGCTCCCGACCCCGCCGCCTCTGCCCCGGCCTCCGCTTCCGCCAGCGCGCGGGCCGCCGGGGCCGCGGAGCGGAGGGGCCGCCGACGGGCCGAACGGAAGGCCGACCGGAAGCCGAGCGGAGGCCGCGCGGGCGCGCCGCCCGGCACCTACCGAAACGGCCGGTACCGGGCGGGTGCGGCGGGAGGTTGTGGGCGGGTGCGGCGGTGGGGCGCTTACGGGCGGCGGCGGGGGCTTCGGCGCGGCTTGCGTGCGGGGCGTTGGCCGCGGCGGTACGTGCCGGTGCCTTGGGCACGTCGGTACGTACGGGCCCACGGCACTGCGGGGCCGGCGGCTTGCGGCGGCACGGAAGGCGGCGGGGCGTACGGCACCGGGGCCGGGCCGTGGGGCGGCGGCCAGGAGGAGTGGCCGGCCGGAGCGGGAGACCCGGGCGGGCCCGGGCGCGGCGGGGGAAGGCCAAGCGGGCTCAAGGCTGGGCCGGGCCGGGGGACGGTGGGGGGAACCCAGGATGGGCCCGGGGTGAGGGTAGGCACTCGGGCCGAGGGTGGCGGAAGCCGGGCGAGCTCAAGGCTGGCGCGGGCCCAGGGCCAGGGCGGAGAAGCCAGGTCGGGTCAGAGTGGGCGAAACCAGACCGGCTCAGGGTGGGAGAGGCCAGACCGGCTCAGGGCGTGGGAAACCCATGGGCTCGGGAAAAGGAGCTGGGTCGCGGGCGGTATCTGGGGGTGGGTGGGGAAACGGGCGCCCCGCGCGCGGGGGGGTGCGCGGCGGGGCGGCGTTCGGCAGCGGTCCGGTGGATTCCGCCGGCCCGTGGGCATTCATCCGCCCCACGGGGCGGCGCGTCCACACCAGGGCGGCGGAGGCACCGGAAACGGTCAATCACCCACCAGGTGGTCAAACTCCCCGTCCTTCACGCCCAGCAGCATCGCCTGGATCTCAGCGGGCGTGTAGACGAGCACCGGACCGTCCGGATAGCGGGAATTGCGCATGGCGACGTTTCCGCCCGGCAGCTTCGCGAATTCCACGCAGGAACCTTGCGAATTGCTGTGCTGGCTCTTCTGCCAGACGGCCCCCGGGAGGTCCGTCGCCGCCATGCCGTTATACGCGTGGTGCACAGAACTCTCCGTGGGTGATTGCAGTCGTCAACTACCCCGGATCATAGTCCCGTTCATCTGCTGCTGCATGAGCGGATGCACGTGCACGTGGCGTACCCGAATGATCACCGTGAGCCGTAAGGCAACGACATCACCTCGCGGGCGTTGTTGATCGCCCACGTCAACTGCCGCTGCCGGCAGGCCGAGACGCATGCCCCCGGCGGCTACGGATCTTGCCACGGTCGGAAAGGAACTTACGGAGCAGGTCGGTCTTCACGCAGTCGATATACGAGACGCCAAGCATGTCCAAAGGGTTGGTCTTCCGCTTCAGTTTTTTGTGTGGATGCGTGGATCGAGCCAGGGGAAAGAGCGGTCCTTTCGGGAGAGTTCGGACGAATTCCGCGACGCCGACGAGCGGAACGGATGGGTTCCGGAGCTGCCATCGGTAGCGCTCCGCGGGGGTAAGTGCAGGGGCGCGCACACCGCGGGGTCATGGCGCGCTCAGGGGCGCGTCCGGTTGTTCTCACGCACCCCGCGGGGGATATCGCGGGTTCCGGAGCGAACCCCCGCGGGGCCGGAATCCCTAAGTCCAGCACTGGCCGTACAGAGACGCGTACGCCGGGTGCGATCGCATTCACAACCGGAAGTGAATGGGACCGCCGACCGAGGTGGGTATCGCCGGCATGGGCACGTGAATCGCGGGTAAACGAGAGCGAATTCAGAGAACGGGGTCGAGAAGTTCATCAAACACACCCGGCGGGGAACGCCGGGGCGTGGGCCGGCCCCCGCATTCGGCGTCCCGCCGCACCCCACCACAAGGAGCACGGCCCCGTGCGCCGCCCCCGTTCCGGAGAGCGGAACACCGCCGGGCCCATCGGCGGGGCGGGGCGGTGGATGGGTGGGTTGATGGGCAGGGCGGGTGGGTTCGGTGGATGGGTCCAGGGGGCGGGCTCGGTGGACGGGTTGGCGACCCGGTCGGCGGCCCGGCCGCCCCGCGCCACCCCGTGCCGCCGACGGCCGACGCCGGACCGGCCTCCCCCAGAACGCTGCCCGAGCCCGGACCGCCCCTCCCCAAAACCCCGCCCAAGCCCGGCCCGAACCCAGACCCGAACCCAGGCCCGATCCCCCTCCGCCCCTGGCCAGAGGCCAAGTGGCACCACGTATTCCGTTTCTCGCCACGGGATTGTCAGACCCCCCTGCAAGACTCTTCCCATGAGATGGGCGGTGGCAGAGACGGATGACGGGGGTGTTCGTCTCTGCCCCGTCGATGACGCGGGCCGGCCCAGTGGGCCGGTCCGCGCCGCGCGCGACCTCGCGACCGCGGTGCGCGAGCGGCCCGAGGTGACGCGGTGGGTGTGGCGCTCCACCGCCGAGGCGTACGGCCCGTTGCTCGCCGCCGGCGTGCGCGTCGAGCGGTGCTATGACGTGGAGGTCGCCGAGACGCTGCTGCTCGGCCACGCGGGCCAGTGGGGGCGGCAGCCGCGGTCGCTGGCCGCCGCGTGGGCGCGGCTGCGCGGGCTGCCGGTGCCCGCCGATCCGCCGGTGCGCACGGCCGACACCCAGCCGTCGCTGTTCGACGCGGGCCCGGTGCCGCTGCCGCCCGGCACCGACCCGCTGACCGCGCTGCTCGCGGTCTACGCCGACCAGTTGGCGCGTACGGCGGCCCTCGCCCGGCCGGCGCGCATGCAGTTGCTGATCACCGCCGAGTCGGCCGGCATGCTCATCGCCGCCGAGCTGCGGCGGGCCGGCCTGCCCTGGCGCGCCGACGTGCACCGGGAGCTGCTCGACGAGTTGCTGGGCGAGCGGTATCCGGGCGGGCTTGAGCCGCGGCGCCTCGCGGAGCTCGCGGACGAGGTCTCCCGGGCCTTCGGCAGCCGGGTCCGCCCCGACCTGCCCGCCGAGATCGTCAGGGCGTTCGCCCGGGCCGGCATCAAGATCGGTTCCACCCGGGCGTGGGAGCTTCAGGAGATCGACCACCCGGCGGTCGCGCCGCTGTTGCAGTACAAGAAGCTCTACCGGCTGCACACCGCGCACGGCCGGGCCTGGCTGAAGGCGTGGGTGCACGAGGGCCGGTTCCGCCCCGAGTACCTGCCGGGCGGCACCGTCTCCGGCCGCTGGACCACCAACGGCGGCGGGGCGCTCCAGATCCCCAAGGTGGTGCGGCGGGCGGTGGTCGCCGACCCCGGGTGGCGGCTGGTGGTGGCCGACGCGGAGCAGATGGAGCCGCGGGTGCTGGCCGCGATCTCCCGGGACCGCGGGCTGATGGAGGTGGCGGGCAGCACCCGCGACCTGTACGCGACGCTGTCCGACCGGGCCTTCGCCGGCGACCGCGCGCAGGCGAAGCTGGCGCTGCTCGGCGCGATCTACGGGCAGACGTCGGGCGACGGCCTCAAGCACCTGGCCGCGCTGCGCCGCCGCTTCCCGGCCGCGGTGGAGTACGTGGACGAGGCGGCCCGCGCCGGCGAAGAGGGCCGCCTCGTGCGGACCTGGCTGGGGCGCACCTGCCCGCCGGCGTCCGACGGCGCGGACGCGGAGTCGGGCGAGGCCGGGCTGCCGCAGGAGGACGACGGGGAGCCGGTCGGGTACGGCGGCGGGGCGGGCGCGCGGGCCCGCGGCAGGTTCACCCGGAACTTCGTCGTCCAGGGCAGCGCCGCCGACTGGGCGCTGCTGATGCTGGCCGCGCTCCGCCGCGAACTGGCGCCGCTCCGCGCCGAGCTGGTCTTCTTCCAGCACGACGAGGTGATCGTGCACTGCCCCGAAGAGGAAGCCGCCCAGGTCAGCGCGGTGGTCCAGGCGGCGGCCGACCTGGCGGGCACGATCGCCTTCGGCGACACCCCGGTGCGGTTCCCGCTCTCCCCCTCGGTGGTGGCCTGTTACGCGGACGCGAAGGAGTAGGGCATGCCGGGCGGGGCGGAGGCCGCGGAAGCCGGCGGGCGGGCCCGGGCGCCGGGCGGGGCGCGGATGGTGGTCATTCGGGCGGCGTAGCACAGCGCGCGGTGCGCCTCGTGAGCTCGGACGATGAGCACGAGGGCCGTCGGCGGCGGCCCCGGTGCCGGCCGGTCGGACCGCATGAAGGAGTGACCCGTGAGCCTCAGCCTCGAACACCTGCGCCGCTGTTCCGTCGCCGTGGACCTCGGCGCCGCCCGGACCCGGGTGTACGTCAAGGATGGCGGGCTCATCGTCAACCAGCCGACCGTGGCGGCCGTGAACACCCGCACCGGTTCGCTGATCGCCGTCGGCACGCTCGCCGAGCGGATGACCGGCCGTACGCCCCGGCACATCCAGGTGGTGCGGCCGGTCAGCGGCGGCACCGTGGTCGACATCGACATCGCCCAGCGGATGCTGCGGTTCTTCGTCGGCGACAAGGTGCGCCGCGCGTGGCGCCGCAAGCCGCTGCTGCGGGCGGCCATCTGCGTCTCGCACGACGCGGACCCGCTCGCCCAGCGCGCCGCCGTCGAGACGCTGGCCGGGCTCGGTGCGCGCCGGGTGGAGCTGGTGGACACGCTGATCGCGGCGGCGGTCGGCTGTGGGCTGCCGGTGGCGCAGCCGGAGGCGACGATGGTGGTGGTGTGCGGCGCGACCACCACGCACATCGCGGTGCTCTCGCTGGGCGCGATCGTGGCCGCCGAGAAGGTGTCGGTGGGCGGCGACATCATCGACCGGGCCGTGCTCGAACACCTGCGGACCCGACACGAACTGCTGCTGCCCGGGCAGACCGGCTTCCCGCTGCACGAGGTGTTGCGGAACGCGGACCCGGCCGCCGGTGGCGCCGAGGTGCACGGCCGCGACGTGACCACCGGACTCGCCAAGTCCGTCCGGGTGGACACCGCCGACGTGCAGGCCATCGTCCGTTCGCCGCTCACCGGCGTGCTGGACGCGATGCGCGGCGTGCTCCGCCGCTGCCCGCCCGACCTGGTGGCCGACCTCGCCGACCGGGGCATCGTGCTGGCCGGCGGCAGCGCCCGGCTGACCGGGCTGCACGAGATGCTGGCGCAGGGCACCGGCATGCACGTCCACATCGCCGAACGGCCCGACCTGTGCGCCGTCGAAGGGCTCGGCTCTCTGATCGAAGGCAAGGTCTCCCCGGCGGACCTGGACCCCCTGGCCCACTGACCCCACCCCGTACGCGCCGCGCCCGTACGCCCCGCCGCACGCGCCGTCCCCGTACGCGCCCCGCTCGTACGTGCCCCCGCCGTACGGTCACCCCGTACGCGCCGCGCCCTTACGCACCCCTCGCCGTACGGGCGGGACGCAGCCCACCCCGATACGCGGTGGTGCCGTACCGAGGTGCTCCCCCGAGTGCTGCGTCCCGCCCGGTGGTGCGATGGTGTGCGCGGTCGGCCGCGCGGGGGGGGCGGGCCCGCCCCCCGCCCCCCCCCGCCCCCGCCCCCCCGGGCCCCCCGGGGGGGGGGGGGGGGGGGGGGGGGGGCGGGGGGGCCCCCCCCCGCCCCCCCCCCCCCCCGGCCCCGGCCCGCCCGTACGCAGGCCGTCCGGACGCGGGCCGCCGGTACGTGGTCCGCCCCCGGCACCCCCCGCCGGCGGTGGCCCGTACCGGGCGGGCCGCGTCCGGTGGTCAGTGCTTGGTCGGGAAGAGGCCGAGCTTGGCCTTGCCGCCGGAGACCGACTTCACCCAGAGCTTGAGGTTGTTGAGCTGCACATAGCCGCCGGGGCTGGTGTCACCGCTGAGGTAGACGCCGCCCGAGGTGGCCGAGAAGCCCACGGAGCGCGAGTTGACGTGGGTCACCTTGACCTTGCCGAACCCGAACTTCTTGCCGTTGACCTTGATGGTCTGGGACTTCTTCACGGTGATGTTGCACCGCCCGTCGTAGCAGGGCCCCTGGCCCGCGCCGGGTGCGGCGGGGGCCAGGACGCCGAAGCCGAGGGCGCCGGCCATCGTCAGGGTCGCGGCGGTGGTCGCGGCGCGCCGGTGCAGTCGCGTGCTCATCGGTTGGACCTCCAGTCCTCGCGGAAGTTCCGCTCGACACTTCTAACGCGGCACGCGCGGGACCCCTCCGGAACATGAGCCTCCGCTTCACCCGTTCGGCGGCGCGGCCCCGCGTACGGGGAACTTCCGTGGGGTGCCCGGGGGTTCTCGTGGTGATTTCAAGCCCCGATGCGTAAGCGCGCAAGGAGACGATCATGGCCCTGTGGGACCGGTTGAAGGACTCCGCCCAGACGATGCAGACGCAGTTGCAGGCGAAGAAGACCGAGTTGAAGAGCGGGGCGTTCCGGGACGCCAGCATGGCCATGTGCGCGCTGGTCGCGGCGGCCGACGGCTCCGTCGACCCGTCCGAGCGGCAGCGCGTGTCGGCCCTGATCGCTTCGAACGACGTGCTCCAGAACTTCCCCGCCGATGACCTCCAGCGCCGGTTCGACGACTACGTCAACCAGCTCACCAGGGACTTCGCCATGGGCAAGGTGAGCGTCTTGCAGACCATCGGCAAGGTGCAGAAGAAGCCGACCGAGGCCCGGGCCGTGATCCAGATCGGCATCGTCATCGGCGGCGCCGACGGCGACTTCGACAAGACGGAGCAGGGCATCGTCCGCGAGGCGTGTTTCGCGGTGGGCATCGCGCCCGCCGAGTTCGACCTGGAGTAGCAGGGGCCGGCGCCGTCCGCCGCCGGGAGGTGGCGACGGCAGCGGGCGGGGCGGCCCGGGGGGGGGGGGGCGCCCCCCCCGGCGGGGGGGGGCCCGGCCCGGGGGGGGCGCCGCCCCCCGCGGGGGGGGGGCGCGGGCGGGGGGGGGGGGGGCCGGGCGCGGGGGGCAGCCCCGCCGAGGGCCGTGCCCTCAGCCCGTCATGCCCTCAGCCCGCCGCGCCCTCGGCCGTCGTGTCCTCAGGCCGTCATGCCCTCAGGTCGTCGTGTCCTCAGGTCGTCGTGTCCTCAGGTCGTCGTCTTCGCGCCGCCGCGCCGGGCCAGGTCGCGGCCGATCAGGTAGTGGAAGGGGCGGATGGCAGCGAAGTACCACTTGCCGGGCGCGCCGTTGTAGCGGACCACGGTGCTGCACGCCCCCTCGGGGCCGTGGGCGCCCTCGCGTACGGCGAAGGTCACCCGGTAGCTGAGGTGCTTGTCGTCCTTGCCCGCCATCACCTCGGTCTCCGACACGTCGATGACGCGCATCGGGCCGAGCCAGGCGCCCGGGGTGATCTCGGTGGCCTCCACGTGGCCGCCCTTGAGCCCGAACGGCTTGACCGCCTTGTCCCGCAGGGTCATCAGGGTGGTGATCCACTTGGGCGGCGAGGTCATCATGGCCTTGGCGAACTGTGCCGACGTGGTGCCGGCCGCCACGTCCACCGCGACGGTGCCCACGTGGTCGACGCCGCCCAGGCTGTTCGCCCCGGTCTCGCTCACCGCCTCGGCCGTCTTGCGGACGACGGGTCCTCGCGCCATGTCGCTCTCCTTCTGCCTGTCGGGGCCTGTCGGATGCTGCACTCGGTGCCCGGCGTGCGGTGCGCGGCGTACGGCCCGCCCGGGCCGGGGGCCACCCGCCGCCGACCGGTGTCGACGGCGGGTGCTTCCAGGCTCGCACGCCGGGGTGGCGTGCCCGTCTACGGCCCGTGCGCGGCGTCCGGCCCGTACGCGGGCTACGGCCCGCAACGCCGGACGTCCGTCACGCCGGCGGCCCGGCGCCCTGCCGCGCGCGGCCCGTACGCCGCATCGCAGCGACGCGCCACCATGCCGCATGCCGCCGCGCGCGGCCCTGCCGACCGCCGGTCGGTCAGACCGCCGCGAGCTGCGGTTCGGGCTCCTCGGCCGGCTGGTCGTCCTTGATCTGGCAGATGACGGCGCCGGACGAGACGGAGGCGCCGACCTCGGCCTCCAGGCCCTGGACGACGCCCGCGCGGTGGGCGTTCAGCGGCTGTTCCATCTTCATCGCCTCAAGGACGACGATGAGGTCGCCCTCTTCGACCCGCTGGCCCTCTTCGATGGCGACCTTGACGATGGTGCCCTGCATCGGCGAGGCCAGTGCGTCGCCGGTGGCCGCGGCGCCCGCGCTCTTGGACTTCTTGCGCTTGGCCTTGGTGGCGCCGGCGGCCTGGGCCGGCGCGGACGCGAAGCCGAACGCGGCGGGGAGGGAGACTTCGAGGCGCTTGCCGCCGACCTCGACGACCACGGTCTCCCGCGCCCCACCCTCACCGTCCTCATCCGCCACCTCACCCGCGGTGAACGGCGGGATCTCATTCACGAACTCGGTCTCGATCCACCGCGTGTGCACCGCAAACGGACCAGCCTGACCATGCCGCTCCGGAGCAAACGCCGCATCCCCCACCACCGCACGATGGAACGGAATCGCCGTCGCCATCCCCTCCACCTCAAACTCACCCAACGCCCGCGCAGCCCGCTCCAACGCCTGCTGCCGCGTCGCCCCCGTCACCACCAACTTCGCCAACAACGAGTCCCACGCCGGACCAATCACCGACCCCGACTCCACCCCCGCATCCAACCGCACCCCAGGACCCGACGGCCCAGCAAAGCGCGTCACCGTCCCCGGCGCCGGCAAGAACCCACGCCCCGGATCCTCACCATTGATCCGGAACTCCAACGAATGGCCCCGTACGGCCGGGTCGTCGTAACCGAGTTCCTCGCCATCGGCGATGCGGAACATCTCCCGGACCAGGTCGATCCCGGTGACCTCCTCGGTCACCGGGTGCTCCACCTGAAGCCGGGTGTTCACCTCAAGGAAGGAAATCGTGCCGTCCTGACCCACCAGGAACTCACACGTCCCCGCCCCCACATACCCCGCCTCACGCAAAATCGCCTTCGACGCACGATAGAGCTCCGCATTCTGCGCCTCAGTCAAAAAGGGTGCAGGAGCCTCCTCCACCAGCTTCTGATGCCGACGCTGGAGCGAGCAGTCACGCGTGGAAACCACCACCACGTTCCCGTGCTGATCCGCCAAGCACTGCGTCTCCACATGCCGCGGACGATCCAAATACCGCTCCACGAAGCACTCACCACGCCCGAACGCCGCCACCGCCTCACGCACCGCCGAGTCATACAACTCAGCCACCTCATCCAACGAACGAGCCACCTTCAACCCCCGCCCACCACCACCAAACGCCGCCTTGATCGCAATCGGCAACCCATGCTCCCGCGCAAAAGCCACCACCTCATCCGCACCCGACACCGGATCAGGCGTCCCCGCCACCAACGGCGCACCCGCACGCTGCGCGATATGCCGAGCAGCGACCTTGTCACCCAAATCCCGGATCGCCTGCGGCGGCGGACCGATCCACACCAACCCCGCATCCAACACCGCCTGCGCGAACTCCGCGTTCTCCGAAAGGAACCCGTACCCCGGATGCACCGCATCCGCACCCGACTCCGCCGCAGCAGCCAACACCTTGGCCACATCCAGATAACTCGTCGCCGGCGTATCACCACCCAACGCATACGCCTCATCCGCGGCACGCACATGCAGCGCGTCCCGATCCGGGTCCGCGTACACCGCCACACTCCCGATCCCGGCATCCCGGCAAGCACGGGCAACTCGGACAGCGATTTCGCCACGGTTGGCGATGAGTACCTTGCGCATGGGTCTTTGACTTTCCTCTCCAGCCGACCTGGTCACCCTCGTCGGGTCCGCCGGCTGCGGGCGACCCCACCGGGGTGACCGGGCCAGCGACGTTTCCCTCGTCCACACCCGGTCCCGGGCGGTCGCGCCGCCCGCCGTGTCCCGGATTGCCTTCGGGGCGCCGGACTCGGTGTCCAGCGCCCCGGTTAAGCCATCGTTCATGACGTCCACGCCCCCGGCGCACGGTAGCCGAGTCCGCTCGGCAGGCCGTGGCCCGGGTGGTCCCAACTGGCCCGCGGGCGGGCCCGGCCGGCACCGCGGCGCGGCCTGGTGCTCTGTGCGAGCGCCGCGAAGACCGCGGCCAACGCCGCAACCTCCTCCGCGGCCGGCGTGCCACGCACCACGCGCAACTGCGGGCGGCCCGCGTCGTCCGCCGGCCCCGCGGCGGTGTGCTGGTGTTCCCGTACGGCGTTCAGCGCGCCGTCGCGCCCCAAGTGGCCCATCACACCGGCGGGTTTCCGTGCTTGCGGGAGGGCAGGTTGGCGTGCTTCGTACGGAGCATGGCCAGCGAGCTGATCAGCGCCGAGCGGGTCTCGCGCGGGTCGATGACGTCGTCCACCAGGCCGCGTTCGGCGGCGTAGTAGGGGTGCATCAACTCGCTCTGGTACTCCTGGATCTTCTGCTGCCGCACCGCGTCCGGGTCCTCGGCCGCGGCGATCTCGCGGCGGAAGATGACGTTGGCCGCGCCCTCGGCGCCCATCACCGCGATCTCGTTGCTGGGCCAGGCCAGCGAGACGTCCACGCCGATCGAGCGGGAGTCCATCACGATGTACGCGCCGCCGTACGCCTTGCGCAGGATGACCTGCACCCGGGGCACGGTGGCGTTGCAGTACGCGTACAGCAGCTTGGCGCCGTGCCGGATGATGCCGCCGTGCTCCTGGTCGACGCCGGGCAGGAAGCCGGGCACGTCGACCAGGCTGACCAGCGGGATGTTGAAGGCGTCGCAGGTCTGTACGAAGCGGGCGGCCTTCTCGCTGGCGTGGATGTCCAGGACGCCGGCGAGCGAGGCGGGCTGGTTGGCGACGATGCCCACCACATGGCCGTCGAGCCGGGCCAGCGCGCAGATGATGTTGGTCGCCCAGGTGGCCTGCACCTCGAAGAAGTCGTGGTCGTCCACGATCTCCTCGATGACCTTGCGCATGTCGTACGAGCGGTTGGGGTCGCCGGGCACCAGGTCGAGCAGGGCGTCCACGCTGCGGTCGGCCGGGTCCTCGGTCTCCTCGACCGGCGGGGTCTCCCGGTTGTTCTGCGGCAGCAGGGAGAGCAGGTAGCGGACCTCTTCGAGGCAGCTTTCCTCGTCGTCGTAGGCGAAGGCGGCCACGCCCGAGACGGAGGCGTGCACGTCGGCGCCGCCCAGGCCGTTCTGGCTGATCTCCTCACCGGTGACGGCGCGGACCACGTCGGGCCCGGTGATGAACATCTGCGAGGTCTCGCGGACCATGAAGACGAAGTCGGTGAGCGCCGGGGAGTAGGCGGCGCCGCCGGCGCACGGGCCGAGCATGACCGAGATCTGCGGGATGACGCCGGAGCAGCGGGTGTTGCGCTGGAAGATGCCGCCGTAGCCGGCGAGCGCGGTGACGCCCTCCTGGATGCGGGCGCCGGCGCCGTCGTTGAGCGAGACCAGCGGGGCGCCGGCGGCCTCGGCCAGGTCCATCAGCTTGTGGATCTTGGCGGCGTGGGCCTCGCCGAGCGCGCCGCCGAAGATGCGGAAGTCGTGCGCGTAGACGAAGACCGTCCGGCCGTGCACGGTTCCCCAGCCGGTGACGACGCCGTCGGTGTGCGGCTTCTTGTGCTCAAGTCCGAAGCCGGTGGCGCGGTGCCGGCGCAGCGTCTCGATCTCGTGGAAGGAGCCCTCGTCGAGCAGGAGGGCGATGCGCTCGCGGGCGGTCAGCTTGTTCTTGGCGTGCTGGCGCTCGGTGGCGGCCGGGTCGCCGGCGCGGATGCCCTCCTTCAACTCCTGCAACTTGAAGAGTTGTTCGGGCAGGCCGTCGGTGCTCGGGTCGGCTGGCAGTTCGTCGGTGGTGATCCGCCGATCGTCGGTGATGCTCATGGTGCTCGGGTCCCCCTGGGCTTGCGGTGTCAGGCCGCCACGGCGGCTGTGGGCGCGAGGGCGTCGATGACCTTGGCCAGTCGACGCTCGTCGGCCGTGGTGTACGAGGTCAGCTCGGGCACGATGCGGCGGCACAGGCCGCTCAGCACCTTGCCGGGGCCGACCTCGACGAACTGGGTGACGCCGGACGCGGCCATCAGCCGCACCGACTCGGTCCACCGCACCCGGCCGGCGAGTTGGCGGCGCAGCGCGGCGGTGATGTCCTGGGCGCCGGTGGCGTAGTCGGCGGTGACGCCGGAGACGACGGTTGCGGTCGGCTCGCGGAAGGTGACCCGGTCGAGTTCGGCAGCGAACTCCTCCTCGATGCCGCGCATCAGGCCGCAGTGGAAGGGCGCGCCGACCGGCAGGGCGATGGCCTTGACGGCGCCGGCCTCCTGGGCGGCGGCGCGTACCTTCTCGATCGCGTCGGCCTGGCCGGAGACGACGGACTGGCCGGGCTCGTTGTCGTTGGCGACCTCGGCGACCTCGCCGGTCTCGGCCGCCACCCGGGCGCAGATCTCCTCGACGGTGGCCAGGTCGAGGCCGAGCACGGCCGCCATCGCGCCGGGCACCTCCGCGTTGACGCCGGCCATCAACTGGCCGCGGCGGCGCACCAGGCGCAGCGCGTCGCGCCACTCCAGCACGCCGGCGGCGACCAGTGCGGTGTACTCGCCCAGGCTGTGCCCGGCCACCACGTCCGGGCGCACGCCCTGCTCGGCGAGCAGGTCCAAGGTGGCCAGGCTGGTCAGGAAGATGGCGGGCTGGGTGATCGCGGTGTCCCGCAGGGTCTCTTCGGGGCCCTCGAAGCACAGCTTGGACAGCGGCAGGTCGAGGATGTCGTCGGCCTCCCGGTAGTACGTCTCCAGCAGGTCGGGCCGCCGGTCGAGCAGGTGCAGGCCCATGCCGACCTTCTGCGAGCCCTGGCCGGGGAAGAGGAAGGCGACCTTGCCGGGGTGGGGTTCGGCGTCGGTTGCGGCGGTGGCTCCGGCGGCGGGCGCGGCGGTTGCGGCTCCAGCAGCGGGCGCGGCGGCATCGGCCTGGGTGGTCGCGCCCGCGGCGGGCTGGTTCTCGGTGTGCGTCATGGCGTTCTCCGTCAGGCGTTCGGCAGGGTGAGGCGCATCGTGTCGTCCGGGCGGTGGTTCGGCGGCGCCTGCGGCGTCTTCGCCGGCTTCAGGTCGCGTACCAGGAAGAAGATCGCCACCACGCTGACCGCGGTGATCGCGGTGGCGTACCAGGCGCCGTACTCCAGACCCTCGGTGACCGCCCGCTGGTGGAGCGCCTCGGCGGCCTCCGCGGTGGCCTCGCCCTTGCGCTGGAGCGCCATCATGTCGTCGGCGGCTGCCTCGGTGCGGTTGCTCATCAGCGCGCCCATGATGGCGATGCCGACCGCGTTGCCGACCTGGCGGACCATGGTGCCGGCGCTGGCCGCGACGCCGACCTGGTCCTGCGGGGCCGCGGAGATGGTCAGCTCGGAGGCGACGGGCATCGCGATGCCCATGGCGAGACCGGTGATCAGCATGCCGGGCAGCAGCAGCGTCCAGGAGCCGGCGTCGCCCTTCGGGTCGGCCAGCGTGTACAGCGCGATGCCCACCGTCATCAGCGTCATGGACAGCAGCAGCGCCTTGCGGACGCCGGCCTTGGCGACGATCCGGCCGCCGAGCGGGGCGCCGATCATCAGCATCAGCGTCATCGGCAGCAGCCGTACGCCGGTGGCCTGGGCGCTGAGGTCCAGGCCCTCCTGGAGGTAGATCGACAGGTAGAAGATCACCGAGAACATGCCGGCGCCCAGCAGGAACGAGGTGGTGATGCTGCCGCCGAAGGAGGGCCGGCGGAACCAGCCCAGGTCGATGATGGGCGCACTGGAGCGGGACTCCACCGCGAGGAAGCCCCCGAGCAGCAGCAGCCCGACGGCCAGCAGCCCGAGCACCTTGACCGAGGTCCAGCCCCAACTGTTGCCGTTGATGAGCGCCAGGTTGATGCAGAGCAGCGAGGCGCTGAGGGTGACCAGGCCCGGCAGGTCGATGGAGTTGCCGGTGCTGGTGGCGCGCTGGTCGGCGCCCATGCCGGTGATCGCGGCGAAGATGACGACCGCGCCGATCGGCACGTTGATGAGGAAGATCCACTCCCAGCCGGCGTGGTCCACCAGCAGGCCGCCGATCAGCGGGCCGAGCGCGGTGGCGAGACCGCCGACCGCGCCCCACATCATGATGCCCTTGGCGCGCGCCTTGCCCTCGAACGAGGAGTAGACGATGGCCAGCGTCAGCGGCAGCACCACGGCGCCGCCCACGCCCTGGATGACCCGGCCCACGTGCATGGTGGTGATGTGGTCGGCGCCGAAGAGCGTCACGTCGCCGGCGGCGGCGCACAGCACCGACCCGGCCAGGAAGACGATCACGCCGATGATGTAGATGACCCGCTGCCCGTACAGGTCGCCGAGGCGGCCCGCGGTGACGATGAGCACGGCGAGGGCCAGCATGTACGCGTTGGCCACCCACTCCAGGTCGTCGAAGGTGGCGTCCAGGTCCTCACCGATGGTGGGCATGGCGACGGTCACCACGGTGACGTCGAGCAGCGCGATGAACAGGCCGAGCAGGGCTGCGAGCAGGGTGAGCCCCGGCTTGTTGCGCGGTGGCACCGCCCGTAGGTGCATGGTGTTTCCCGACATGAGGTGTCCTGGTGCCCTTCGTCTCGGTGTCAGCCCGCCTGCTGGCGGTCCACGAACGCGATGATCAGATCCGCCACTTCCTGCGCCTGTTCGACGTGGCAGAAGTGGCTGAAGCGGGGGTCCAGGCAGAGTTCCGCGCTGGGCATGTCCGCTCGCAGCGCATCGGCACGATCGCCCAGCATCCCCGGGTCGTTGGGGCTGCCGATCACCAGCGTGGGAACCGATACGTGGGACAGCGCGAGCGAGGACGCCGCGCTGTACTGGTCGAAGAGGGCCAGGAACGCCTGGGGGCCCATCTTCTCCAACATCTTCCGCACCATGGTGTTGAAGACGTCGGGGTCCATCGTGTGGGCCCGGGCGCCCAGCCGCGTCTGGAGGCCCGCGGTCATCACGGCCGCGAACTGGGCCCGGAAGCCGTCGAAGATCGCCCAGTCGACGGGCTGGGTGGGCGACCAGTAGAACGGTGAGAGCAGCACCAGCGCGTCCAGCTTCGGGTTGGCCCCCGAAGCCAGCCACTGGAGCACGGAGTTGGCGCCCATCGAGTGCGCGATCAGCACCGAGACCGGTTCGGGCACCATCTGGAGCCCGCCCTCGATCCACTGGCCGCTGGTGGCCCTGGCGCGCCACCGGTAGGTGCCGCCGGAGCGCCAGGGCATGTCGAGCGGGAAGCTGCGGAAGCGTCCTGAGAGGAGCTGGCTCAGCTTGGTGTAGCTGCTCCAGTCGTCCTCCAGGCCGTGGACGAGCGCGGCGGCCGGCAGCTCGGCGAAACGGTGTACGGCGAGTTCCTCGCCGTACAGCAGCGATTCACTGACGGGGGACGATGCCACGCCGCGGCTCATCACTGGCCCCCGTCGGCCGTCAGTCGCAGCAGGGTGAGGTTGCCCTGCGGGCCGAGTGCGCCGAAGACGGCGGTGCCGCGCAGCTCGCGGGCGAGCTCCCGGCCGAGGGCGAGCGCGCTGGTGCCGGTGGCCTGCGGGGCCCCGTGCACGACGCTGACGGTGGTGTCGCCGCCGCGGGCCGCGGCCCAGGCGTGCACCGCGTCGGCGGCGTGGGCGCCGTCCTGCTGCGCCGGTACGCAGAGCTGGACCTGGTCCGCGCCGGCGTCGCCGACCAGCCGGTCGAGCGCCGAACCGAGGACGCGGGCCGCGTGCTGCGGGTCGCCCGGCAGCATCCGGCGGGTGCCGCCGGCCAGGTACGCGTACGGCACCCCGCGGCGCTCGGCGGCCGCGCGCGGCGGCTCCAGGTGGAACAGGCAGGCGCCGAACGCGTCGGCCCGCGGCCCGGTCACCGCGTGCGCCGAGGCCGGCGGCGGGCCCTCGATGGTGCCGGCGAGCACGGAGTCGGCGCGGCCTTCGGCCAGCGCCCGGCCGGCCAGCAGCAGCGCCTCGTAACCGGCGGTCATCAGGTCGACCAGGGTGACGTTGAACGCCTTGAAGCCGCCCGCGATGGCGAGCTGACCTGCGGGGACGTTCACCGCGAAGTTGGGGCACTCGACGGGGCTGATGCCGGGGATGCCCTCGGCGAGCAGCGCCCGGTCGATGCGGTCCACGATGGCGTCGACGGCGAAGTTGGTGCCGACGACCACGCCGGTGCGGGCGCCGGTCGCGGCGCGCTCATCGGGCTCCAGGGTGTCCGGGTGGCGCTTGGCGTCGGCCAGCGTGAGCCGGACCGCGGCCAGTGCGGCCCGGGTCGGCTCGGGGAAGAACTTCCAGCCGCGCCGGCCGAGGAAGTCCGCCGGGTGGAAGTTGTCCACCGCGTCGATCTCCAACGTGCCGTTGGGGGCGGTCAGTTCGTCGGCGGTGAAGCCGAGCGTGGCGACCTCGGCGAGCTCCTTGACGCCGATGGCCGGGCGGGTGATGGGGCCGATGCCCGTGATCGCCGCCAGGTGTCTGCCGTGGGTGGTGCTGCCGTTCGTACTCATTGCGTATCCCCCGAGTGACCCGAGAAGACGGTGCGCGGCTCGGCCGCTCCGATGGCAACGGTGATGTTGTTGCCGCCAAACGCATACGCGTTGACCAGTACGGCATCGCCGACCGACGCCTGCGGCTCGCCCTTGACCAGGCGCAGTGCACACTCCGGGTCGGCCTGCTTCAAGGTGCCCACCGGGGGCACCACCTGGTGCTTGGTCACCAGGGCCGCGGCCACGCAGGAGAACGCGCCGGAGGCCCCGCCGCTGTGGCCCAGCGATGCCTTGATGGCGGCGACCGGCACCTCGGGGGTGCGCTCGGCCAGCACCCGGGCCGTGGTGCGGCTCTCGGTGCTGTCGTTGGCGGGCGTGCCGGTGCCGTGGCTGAGGACCGCGCCGATCGCGGCCTCGGTGACGCCGCCGCGGGCCAGTGCCTCGCGGGCGGCCCGGTCGGCCTGTTCGCCGCTCGGGTCGGGCGCGGTGACGTGGCTGGCGTCGCAGCTCCAGCCGGCGCCCAGGACCTTGGCGTACGCGTCCGCGCCGCGCCGGGCCGCGTGCTCTGCGGACTCCAGGACGAGGAAGGCCGCGCCCTCGCCGTACACGGTGCCGCCGCGCTCGGCGTCGAAGGGCCGGCAGTACAGCGGGTCGACCGCGCCGAGCCGCAGGAAGGCGCCCATCGCGGGGCGCGAGACGGCCTCCGCGCCGCCGACCAGGACCACGTCGGCCTCACCTGAGGTGATCATCTCGGCGCCGAAGGAGACGGCGTACGCGCCGGCCGCGCAGGCGGTGGAGACGGTGAAGCCGGGGCCGTGCACGCCGAGTTCGGCGGCGACGACGCCCGCGGTGCCGAACGGGTACCACTGCACGCCGTCCAGTTCGCGGCGGCCGTCGCGCTCCATCTCGCGCAGGTCGCTGTCGCCGTTGCCGGTGCCGACGCAGATCCCGACGCCGTCCAGGACGTCCTGGTCGGCGCCGGTCAGGCCGGCGTCGGTGAGCGCGGAGCGGGCGGCTGCCACGGCGAAGCCGCTGGCCCGCCCGGTGCCGGCGGCGGCCTCCGGCGCCTCGTCGACGACGTAGGTGAGGGACCCGTGCACGGCGGTGCCCGGGTAGTCCAGCGGACGCACCGGAACCTCGCCGCGCAGCAGCCCGTTCCAGAAGTCGTCCAGGGTGTGGCCGAGCGGCGACACCACGCCGAGCCCGGTGATCACGACATCGGTCATGGCGCTCACGCCTCCCACGCAACACGCTCGGACGGGCGCATGACGGCCATGGCGTACCCGACGGTCGCCACCAGCTCATCGCCCACGAAGGACTCACCGCTGAGGATCACGTTGTCGCCCACGTACTGGTCGACGCGGACCACGTGCCGCAGCGTGTCGCCCGGGTAGACCGAGCGGTGCAACTGCACGTTGCGGGTGGCGGCCAGGATCAGGGCGCCCTCGCGCTCCCGCTGCTGCGCCTTGATGCGCTCCATCCACAACACCGCGCCGCCCTGTCCCCAGGACTCCATGAGCAGCGAGGGCGGATAGGCGAAGGCTCGGGTCTCCAGGTCGGGGGCGAGCCTGCCGTAGCAGGGTTCGCAGCCGCTGACGGTCTTGGTGGTGACGATCCGGTCGTACGGGTCCATCTCCAGGACCCGGTCGACCAGCAGGATGGGATGGGCGTGCGGTATGAGGCGGCGGATGGCCGCGTAGTCGTGCATGGTTCCCCCGATTCGGCCGCTCATCGCAACCGGTATCGCATCTTGAGCAGGGCGGCCTTCGCCTCACCTGTGGTGCAGTGAGCGATGACCGCGAGCGTGCCGGGCTCGTCGCCGGGCCGGCACTCGCAGCGCACCCGCAGTTCGTCGCCGGGGCGCAGGGCGGTGGTGAAGCGGACCGAGTCCAGCGCCGTCAGTTCGGCGTCGGCCTGCGGGCCGCGGGTGGTGCGGACGAGGTGCAGCACGGCCTCGTAGGCGCTCTCGATGAGGAAGACGCCCGGGTAGACCGTCATGTCCGGGTAGTGGCCCTCCAGGTACGGGTCGTCCGCGCGTACCTGCTTCACGGCGATGACCTCGGACTCGGAGACCACGGTCACCACGTCGACCGGCTTGATCGGCGCGGCCCGCAGGCCGGGCCCGGTGACGGGGGCCCCCCCGGGGGGGCGGGGGGGGCCCCCCCCCCGGGGGGGGCGGGGGGGGGGGGGGCGCCGGGCGACGCGGTGGCCCTGTTGCTGGAACGCGCGAAGGAGTTCGTCCCGGCCTTCTGGGGGTGTCTGCTCGGCGGGTACGTGCCCTGTCCGCTGGTGCCGATCGCCGGCGACCCGGACCGCTGGCACGCCCAATTGACGCACCTCGCCACCCTGCTCGAAGGCCCGCTGCTGCTCACCAACGAGGCGCTGGCCGCGACCCTGCCGCCGGTGGACGGGTTGCGCACGGCCGACCTGGCACAGGTGCGTACGGCAGGGACGGCGGGACCGACGGCCGGGCTGACGGAGTCGACGGCTGGGGCGGGGGAATCGGCAACCGGGCCAACGGAACCGGCGGCCCGATCGGCAGCACAGACGGCCGAACAGGCGGCCCCAGCAGCCCAGTCGGCAGACCGGGCAGCCGGACCGATGGACCGGGCAGCCGGGCCAACAGACCCAACGGCCAAGGCAGCGAGCCCCGTCGCGGACCGCTCGCCGGTCGGCCTCGCGCGCGGGGGTGACGACCTTGCGCTCCTCGTCCTCACCTCGGGTTCGACCGGCCGCGCCAAGGCGGTTCGGCTCACCCACCGCAACCTGCTGGCGGCCATGGCGGGCAAGGCCGACCGGCAGGCCCTGACCAGCGCCGACCGCACCTTCAACTGGATCTCCTTCGACCACGTGGCCGCGCTGCTCGAAGCGCACCTGCTGCCGCTCGCGGTGGGCGCCGAGCAACTGCACGTGGGCAGCGCCCGCATCCTGGCCGACCCGACGGAGTTCCTCCGCATCCTCTCGCGGCACCGGATCACGATGACCTTCACGCCGAACTTCCTGCTCGGCCTGTTGAACGCGCCCGACCAGCGGGCGGCCGTCGCGGCCGGCTCCGGCGCGGACCGGATCGACCTGCGCGCGCTGCGGCACGTGGTCAGCGGCGGCGAGGCCAACGTACGCGGTACGGGCGAAACGTTCCTTGCCCACTACGCCCCGTACGGGCTGCGCGGGGACGCCCTGTGGCCCGCGTTCGGCATGACCGAGACCTGCGCCGGCAGCATCTATTCACGGGCGTTCCCGCAGGTGGACGCGGGGCAGGAGTTCGCCTCGCTGGGGCAGCCGGTGCGCGGTCTGTGTCTGCGCATCGCGGATGACCTGGGGCGGGTACGGCCGGCGGGCGAGGTGGGCGAACTCCAGCTCAAGGGGCCGATGATCACCGACGGCTACCACCGCGACCCGGTCGCCACCGCCCGCGCGTTCACCCCCGACGGCTGGTTCCGCACCGGCGACCTGGGCCGCGTCGACGGCCTGCCCACCGGAGCGGCCAGTGAACTGACGGGCGGCGCGGACGTGACGTACGGGGCGGGCGGTGCTGGCGCCGGTGCCGACGAGGCGAATGCGGGGGCCGACCCGGGCGCGGGTGTTGCCGCAGGGGCGGGGCCGGGCGCCGTCGCGGGCACGGACCCGGGTACGGGCGCTGTCGCCGGTGCGGACGCGGGTACGGACGACGCGGGCACGGACGCGGGTACGGGCGCCGACGCCGAGGCGCGAACGGGCACCGGGGCGAGCACCGGAGCGGGCCCGGGCTCACGTGCGGGCGTCAGCGCAGCCGTACGGGGCGGCGACCACCGAGCCGCGGCCGAAGCCGCACACCGCCGCACCGCGAACATCTCCACCCCCGGCCGGCTGCTGCTGGTCGGCCGGGCCAAGGACAGCGTCATCATCCATGGCGTCAACTACTTCAGCCAGGACATCGAGGCGGCCGTCGAGCGCTTGGACGGCGTGGCCAGCGGGCTGGTCGCGGCCTTCCCCACGCGGGGCCCCGGCCAGGACACCGAAGCGTTGGTGATCGCCCTGCACCCCGAGCCGGCGGCGGCCGGCGGCGCCGCGCTGCACCGGCTGCTGACCGCCGTCCGCGCCACCGTCGTGGCGCACTGGGGCGTCAGGCCGCTGCACGTGCTGCCGCTGCCGCGGCCCGGGTTCCCCAAGACCAGCCTCGGCAAGACGCTGCGGCAGCGGATGCGCGCCTGCCTGGAGTCCGGCGCGTACGACACGGCGCTCGCGGAGGTGGCCGAGCTCACCAGATGCCAACTCGGCGGCCACACCGCCCCCGACGGCGCCACCGAACGGGCGCTCACCGAGATCTACGCCGAACTCTTCGAGCGCGACCCGGCCACGGTCAGCGCCACCGCCAGCTTCTTCGACCTCGGCGGCACCTCGCTCGACGTGCTCCGGCTGCGCCGGCTGGTCGCGGCCCGCATCGGCGTCGCGGACCTGCCGGTGATCACCGTGCTCACCGCCCCCACCGTGCGCCAACTCGCCGCCCGGCTGGACGCGGCGCCGGCGCCCGGCGACTACGACCCGGTGGTGCCGCTCCAGGAGGGCGGCGCCGGCACCCCGCTGTTCTGCGTGCACCCGGGCGTCGGCGAAGTGCGGGTCTTCGTCAACCTCGCCCGCTACTTCGCCGGCGAGCGGCCCTTCTACGCGCTGCGCGCCCGCGGCTTCAACCCCGGCGAGCCGCCCTTCGCGAGCTTCGACGAGATGGTCGACTGCTACGTGCGGGCCGTCCGGGCCAAACAGCCGCACGGCCCGTACGCCATCGCCGGCTACTCCTACGGCGGCGCGGTCGCCTTTGAGATCGCCAAGCGGCTCGAAGCGCTCGGCGAACGGGTCGGCTTCGTCGGCAGCCTCAACCTGCCGCCGCACATCAAGTACCGCATGGACGAACTCGACTTCGTGGAGACGGCGACCAACCTGGCGTTCTTCCTCGAACTGATCGACAAGCGGCAGTCGCTGGAACTGCCCGAGCAGTTGCGCGCCCTGCCGGCCGAGCACCGCCTCGCCCGTCTGCTGGCGCTGGCCCCCGCGCACCGGCTGCGCGAACTCGACCTGGACCTGGGCAAGTTCACGGAATGGGCCACCATCGCCAGCGGCCTCACCGCGCTCGGCCGCAGCTACCGGCCCAGCGGCACCGTCGAGTCGATGACCGTCTTCTACGCCACCCCGCTGCGCGGCACCAAGGAACGCTGGCTCGCCGACGAGCTGCACCGCTGGGACGAACACACCCGAACGAAGAATCGTTACGTCGAAGTGCCTGGTGAGCACTACACGATGCTCGGCCCGCGACACGTCGCCACCTTCCAGGCGGTCCTGCGCCGCGAACTCGACCGAGCCTTCGGCACGGACGCGCCACCGGCGGACGAGCGAACGCCGGCGGACGAGCGAACGCGGACGCCTGACGCAGACGTCTGACACGAACGTCCGACGCGGACACCTGACGCTGCCGGGCCCCGGCCCGGGGGCCCGGCCCCCCCCCCCCCCGGCGGGCGCCGCCCGGCGCCCCCGCCGCCCCCCCCCCCCCCCCCCCCCCCCCCCCCCCCCCCCCCCCCCCCCCGCCCGCCCGGGCGGGGGGGGGGCCCCCCGCCCCCCCCCCCCCGCCCCCCCCCCCGGCGCCCGGGCCCCGCACGACCCGTGCCGTACGACGCATGGCGCACGCGGCGCAACCCACGACGCACCACGCATGACGCACCACCCACGACGCACCACGCATGACGCATGACGCATGACGCACGGAGCGCGCCGCACGGTGCGGCGTGCCGCCCGCGGTGCACGGTGTGCCGGCGGGGCTCTCGTAGGACCGACATCCGACGGAAGGCGGCGAGTTCGTGGAAGGCAAGAAGATCCTGATCACCGGCGGTACGGGGCAGGTGGCCCGGCCGGTGGCCGAGGCGCTGGCGGTACGGAACGAGGTGTGGTGCCTGGGCAGGTGCGGCACCCCGGGCCGCGCGCGCGCGCCCGCCGAGCGCGGGATCACCACCCGGTACTGGGACCTGAGCGACGGCTCGCCGACCGCCCTGGCGGACGTGCCCCGCGACTTCACCCACGTCCTGCACGCCGCCGTGCGCCGCGGTGAGGACGGCGACTTCGACGCGGCCGTGGAGGCCAACGCCGTGGCCACCGGCGCCCTGATGCACCACTGCCGCACCGCCGACGCGTTCCTGTACGTCTCCACGGGCGCCGTCTACGCCCGGCAGACCCTGGACCACCCGTACCGGGAGGGCGACCCGCTGGACGGGGTGGCGGACTGGCTGCCCCCGTACCCCGTCGCCAAGATCGCCGCCGAGGGCGCGGCGCGGGCCGTCGCCCGGGTGCTCGGCCTGCCCACCACCGTCGCCCGGCTGAACATCGCGTACGGCCCCGGCGGTTACGGCGGCGTCCCCATGCTCTACTTCCGGCGGATGCTCGCGGGCGAGCCCATCCCGGTGCCGACCAGCGGGCAGAACTGGTGCTCGCCGCTGCACACCGACGACCTGGTGCGACAGGTGCCGCTGCTGTGGGAGGTGGCCGCGGTGCGCGCCACCGTCGTCAACTGGGGCGGCGACGAGGCGGTGGGCATCACCGACTGCGTACGCGAGTTGGAGCGGCTCACCGGCGGCGCGCCGCGCCTGGTGCCCAGCGAGGTCACCCGCGAGACGTACGCGTTCGACGCGACGCTGCGCCGCGAGCTCATCGGCTCCTGCACCGTCGACTGGCGCGCCGGCCTGCGCCGCTCGCTCGCCGCGCACCACCCCGACCGGCTGCTGCCCACGCCGGGCGCATGAGCCGCCGACACACCGGTACCCGCGCGCCCGGCGCCCGGTCCAGCCCGGCCCCGTCCCGTACCACCATCACCACAGCCACCACTGCCACCACTGCCACTGCCCGGACCCACCCACCCACCGAGGAGCCGACGACCGTGACCTCCCCCAACATCGAGGCCATCCGTGCCGCCTACGCGGGCTTCGCCAGCCGTGACCAGGAACGCGTGCTCGCCGTCCTGCACCCCGACGTGGCGTGGGTGCACCCCGCCGGCATGGCCGCGTACGGGCTCGGCGGCACCCGGCACGGGCACGCGGGGGTGCGGGAGTTCCTGGCCCGGGTGCCCGGCGTGCTCGGCGGCATGCGGCTGATGCCGGCCGAGTTCATCGAGTCGGGCGACCGGGTGGTGGTCTTCGGCACCCGCGAGGTCACCTCGCGCCGCGGCACCACGGCCACGCTCGACTTCGTGCACTCGTGGACGATGCGGGACGGCAGGGCGACCCGGATGGAGGACATCTTCGACACGGTGGCCCTCCAGCACGTGATCGAGAGCTGAGCCGGCCGCCGCCGCGGGCCGGGCCCTGGCCCAGGCCCGGGGTCGTATACACATCTCCCAGCCC
>NZ_JBEHZD010000360.1:0-8477 GCF_040240285.1 Streptomyces sp. HSW2009
GGGGGTACCGGCCGGGGGACCGCGCTGTGGCGGGCCGGAGCGGGATTATTGGCCGCTCCTGACGAGTCGTCATCTTCGCTGGGCGCCTTTGTCGGGGGCGGGGGGGGGCGGGCGTCGGGCGGCGCCCGACGGAGAGGCGGAACGCGATTCCGCTGTGGGCGTGCGGGTATTCCCCCGGGCCGCCCGTCGGCGGGAGAGTCGGCCCATGAGAGTGCTGATGCTGGGCGGGACGGAGTTCGTGGGGCGCGCCATCACGGAAGCGGCGCTGGCACGGGGGTGGGAGGTCACGGTCTTCCACCGGGGACACCATGCGGCGCCGCCGGGCGCCGAGGCACTGCTCGGCGACCGCACGGCCCCGGACGGGCTCGCGGCGCTGCACACCGGCCCTGCGGCCGGACGCAGTTGGGACCTGGTCGTGGACACCTGGTCCAAGGCGCCGTACGTGGTACGGGACGCGGTCGCGGCGCTCGCCCGACGGGCCGGGCGGTACGTCTACATCTCCAGCGGCTCCGTCTACCGCTACCCGTCGGCGGCCGGGCACGACGAGGAGGGGCCGGTGGTGGACGCCTCCCCGGACGCCGGCCCCGACGTGGACTACGCCCGGGCCAAACGGGGCGGCGAACTGGCCGCCCTCGCCGCCTTCGGCGAACGCGCGCTGCTGGTGCGGGCCGGGCTGATCGTGGGTCCGTACGAGAACATCGGGCGGCTGCCGTGGTGGCTGGGGCGCATGGCCAAGGGCGGTCTCGTACTGGCGCCGGGGCCGCGGGACTCGCCCTTGCAGTACGTGGACGTACGCGATCTGGCCAGGTGGTGCCTGGACGCGGGGGCGGCCGGGCTCGGCGGCGCGTACAACCTGATCAGCCCGTCGGGGCACACCACCATGGACGAACTGCTCACCACCTGCCAACGGGTGACCGGCGGGGAGGCGACGCTGCGGTGGGTGGCGGCTGAGACGTTACTGGCGGCGGGCGTCGAACCGTGGACGGAACTCCCGCTGTGGGCCCCGGGCGGCGAACTGCACGACGCGCTGTACCGGACCGACGTGTCCAAGGCCCTGGCGGCCGGGCTGCGCTGCCGCCCGCTGGCCCACACGGCGGCCGACACCTGGACCTGGCTCCAGGCCATCGGCGGGGTGGCCCCGCACCGCCCGGACCGCTCCCGCGTCGGCCTGACCCCCGAGAAGGAGGCCCGGGTCCTGCGCGCGGCAGCGGGGTAGGCCCCGGCCGTTATGGGGTTGGCCCTGGTGGTGTGGCCAGGGTGCGGGTGTGGCCACGATGCCAGGGTGACCACGAATTTTCGCAACTTCTGTGACTGGTGGGTCGGCGCGGGGCGTACGAGATGAGGGTGGGTGGCGCGTTTCCACGCCGACCAGCAGAGAAACGCGATCGATGAGACGCTCACCTCAGTGCGGGACCACCGCACTCCAAGGCCCAACTGTGCTGCCCAGGGGAGGGGTGCGGTGATGATCGAACGTCGCTGGTCCAGGACCACGGCCTGCTGGCCCAGGGTTAGAGTCCACGGTCATGACGGACTCCTCATATCTCCACACCACCAGGGACGGCTATGACGCCATCGCCGTCTCCTACGCCGAGCACTTCCGCACCGGACTGGAATCCCAACCCTTCGACCTGGCGATGCTCGGGGCGTTCGCGCGGGTGGTGCAGGCCGATGGCGGCGGAAAGGTGCTGGAAGTGGGGTCCGGGCCCGGCTGGGTGGCTGCCCACCTGCACGGGCTCGGAGTGGACGTCTCCGGACTCGACCTGTCGCCCGAGATGGTCGCCCTGGCCCGGCGCACCTACCCGGAACTGCGGTTCGACGAAGGCACCATGGCCGATATCCCGCTGGCTGACGGGGCGCTCGCCGGCCTCGTCTCCTGGTACTCGCTGATCCACATCCCACCCGCGCTGGTGCCGACCGTACTGACCGAGTTCCACCGCGTACTGGCCCCGGACGCACCCCTCCTCCTGGCCTTCCAGATCGGTGACGAGCCGCTCCACCTCACAGAGGCGTTCGGCCACACCATCGCCCTCGACTTCCACCGCCTACAGCCCGACCAACTCACGCAACACCTCGACGCGGCCGGCTTCACCACCCAAGCCACCCTGACCCGCGAACCCGAGACCTACGAACGAACGCGACAGGGGTACGTCGTGGCTCGGCGGAGGGGGTAGAGCGCGGGGGAGGAGTGGGATGGGGTGGCTTGGGCGGTGGTGAACGGTTGGTGGGGCGGGGTGGCCGCGGATGGCCGGTGGGGTGGGGTGGAGTTGGGTGGGGTGGCTGGGTGGTGGGGTGGTGTGAGTGGTGTGGGGTGAGAGGGGTTGGCTGGTTGATGGGTTGATGGGTTGATGGGTTGAGGTCGGTTGGGGTGTGGGGGGAGGGGAGGGAGGGGGGGGAGGGCCCCCACCCCCACGTACAACCCCACGCACAGAGCCCGCCGCCCACCACGCACCGCCCACCACACACCACCTAAAGCCCACCACCCAAAGCCCAGCGCCCGCCGCACTCCGGTGCCGGCTCTCTGGCGTGTTGCACGAGTGTGTTCGTGTCAGAGCCAGAGGGCGCGGTGTTCCGGGGTGCGCGCGGGCGCTGGGAGGGGGCCGGGTGGCGCTGGGCGCCGGTGGTGCGGTGGCCGGTCGTTAGCGGGTGGCGGTCCAGGAGTGGGCGACGTCCACGATGAGGTGGTTGTCGGTCTGCGTCACTCGGAACGGCAGCTTGGCGCGGACGCCGAGGCCGATCTGCGTGTCGCCTTCGAAGCTGCTGGCGTACCGGGTGTCCTTGAAGGTCTGGAAGCCCGACACGTTCACGCCGGGCAGCGTCTGCCCTGCTCGGCCCGGGTACGTCGGCTTGCCGGTGGCCGGGTCGTAGCTCGGTGCCGCCACGTGCACGTCAAGGATGGCGCCGCCGCCCACCTTGATCAGGTCGCCCGAACCGTCCTGGCGCAGTTCGTTGACGTATCCCACGCGGTAGCCGACCTGCTTGCCGCCCGAGCCGCGGATGTCGAAGACGAGGCGGTCGAAGCAGGGGTGCTGGCCGGCCCTGATGTTCACCAGCGGCTCGTACTCGGTCGGCGCGGCCGTCTTGGTTCCGCTGCCCCAGTTCGTGTCGCAGGCTGCGCGTTCATTCAGGCCCCAGATCGGGTCCCGGTCGCCGTTGGCCGCGCCCTGGCCCCATATGGGGTCCCGGTCGGTGCCTGCCGGCGTCTGGCCCCAGATCGGGTCGCGTTCGATGTCCGCCGCGGCCTTCGTCGGCGGCGTGGCGGCATAGGCCGTAGCGGCAGTCGCCGTCAGCCCGGCGCCAGCCAAGGCGAGTGCGGCCACTGCGGTGCCCCACCGTCGCATGTGTTTACCCCCATGGTGTTGTTGATCAGGCATGCCTTGATCAATTGTGCTTACGCGTATGTGACGCCCTGCATGTCCAAAAGGTTGCCCTTAAGTGAGGCGCCTGGACGCGTCTGTTGCCCCAACGTGCAGTCAACAGACCGGAATTGGCAAATCCGCGAACGATGATGCCCGTTCCGTTCGGCGTGGCCTTTCGTCTTCCGTCATGGTTCCTTCGGGCCTTCCGGATGCGTCTGGGGCCGCGCCGGTGCCGTCAACTGCCATGTAAACACGGGTAGTTAGTATTCTCGGATGGGGCGCGGTCGCGGCGTGTTGCGTAGGGCGTGTGAGTGCGTGGGCGGTCCTTGGCGGTCTTCGCCATGTGGTCGTCGTAGCAAAGTCGCCGCATGCGGCGGGGAGTTGGAGAGTCCATGGGGGCGGGCTGTCGTGGTGGCGTGGGCATACCCGTGTGTGGACGCACCCTTCGTCAGGGACGGAATGGTCGTGCAGCGGATGCCCCGCCGCGTTGCAGGCCCTCCCCTTCGCGTCGCGCGGCGTGCTGGACGGGTACGCGAAGCGTGCGGGCGAACCGGTGGAACGGGGTGAACCAGTCAGGTGACCCGGGTGGCCCGGGTCGCCCGCAGTGTCGGCCGGGGGCGGGTAGCCCGAGCAGGCGTCGGCCCCGGAGCTGGCTGATCCCGGGCAGTGTCAGCCTAGGCAGGGCCCGACATGTCCGACAGCCGCGTCGCGAGATGGAACTTGCTGCGCTGGGAGGGTATGTGGACAGCGGTCGGGTCCAGTAGGTCGATCAGTTCGACCAGTTCGTTCTGCCACTTCTCCAGGCGGGCCAGGGCCGGGGCGACGTCTGTCGCCAACTGGTCGACGTCCGTCAGCAATGGTGCGAACCACGACCTGAAGACCTCGTCCTGGTCCAGCCGCCGGCAGAACTCCGCATAGCCCAGGCACCACCGCTGCCCCGACGCGCTGTCCGGGTGCACCATCAGCTCGCCTAGCGCGCGCTGGTGGGAGCGGAACACACGGAGCTCGTTGCTGGTCGGCGAGATCCGGCCCAGGGACGCACTGATCTGCCCCAACTGGCGCATGATCCGTCGATTGCTCCGACTGCCGCCCAGGTTGAGGAACTGTATGTCCCGGCGCAGGATCTCGGCCCAGCCCAGATACTCCGCGAGGACGAACGCGGTGCTGCGCCGAACGTGCTCCGCCTCCTCCGGGCTCCCCCGGACGAGAAAGCTCGTCAGATACCCGTCGTACGAACGGCCGGAGCGGTCGATCACGTAGCCGTTGAGGATGTTGTACAGCCGACTCTGGAGGTCGTAGGCGGCAAGCGCCAGCGAGGAGCTGTAGCGCTCCATGTAGTTGCGCTCCGTGCGCGCGTGCAGCCGGCGCTGTTGCCAGTAGCCGAGCAGCCCCGTCACCGCGGCCCCGACCACGGCGACGACCGCCGACACCAAGGACACCGAATCCACCCTGCCCCTCCCCTCTCCGTCACCCCTCCTGCGGCTTGCCGTTTCCGCGGAAGCCCCAGCCGTCAGCGAACCCGTTCCGTACCGCCCGCAACGGGCGCGGCAGGGTCGCCGCTCCGCCCGGCGCCGCACGCCCACGCCGTACGCCGTACGTCCCGAGCCTCGCAGTGTCGAGCCCTGCGTGATCCTCTCGACTCATACCGTAAGCGAGGGGTGTGACAATGCCGCCGCCGCTGGACGAGTCCCCAGGTGGGAGGCGCTTTGTGGGCGTCAGGCCGCGGAGTGGCACGCATGGTGGAGCGGGCAGTGACGGTTCGTTGAGGGCCGTTGCGACAGGCGGAGGCGGCGGCTGTGGCCGGACCGTCGGGCGGGGTTCGCCGCGCGGATGCGGCCACTCCGCGTACGGCGGACGACAGCCGTTGGTGCGGCATGGGTCATGGAGTGTGAGGCGTGCGGCGGGTGTTGGGGGCCTATGACGGCCGTTGGGAAAGGCGTACGGCGGGCGCCGGCCCGGCTCGTGGCGCGCGGCGGACCGGGTCGGGCCGGGGGCGGCCCGAGGCTGCGGGGGATACCCCCCGTGCGAGGAGGGGCGCCCGCCGCATGGTGGGGAGCGTGGCGTGGGCGGGACGCTGAGGGACCATGAACACACGCACCACATCCCTGAGTTTCCGCGCGGCCACCGCGACCGCGCTGGTCGCGGCCGTGTCCGGGGTCCTGGCGGGGGGGGCCGGCCGCCCCCCCCCCCCCCCCCCCCCCGCCCCCCCCCCCCCCCCCGGCCCCGCCCCGGGCCCCCCCCCGCCCCCCCCCGGCCGGGGGGGGGGGGGGGGGGGCGGGGGGCGCCCCGCCCCCGGGGGGGGGGGGGGGGGGGCCCCCCCCCCCCCCCCCCCCGCACGGTCCGCGGCATCAACCCCCGCCTCTTCCTCGACCGTTGACACCGATCGCGCCGCCCCGGGCGCATCGCTCACGACGGGGCGGCTCCAGCGGGCGGTGGAGCGCACGTTGCGCGATGCCGGGTACGTCAACGTCTCCGTCGACGTGCGCCACGGTTCCCGCCATACGACGGCTCGCGCCGGCGAGGCGGAGCTGAACACCGGGCGGCCCGTGCCGGCCGGCGCCTCCTTCCGCGCCGCCAGCGTCACCAAGTCCTTCGTGTCCACCGTCGTGCTGCAACTCGTCGCCGAGGGGCGGGTGTCGCTCGACGACAGCGTGGACCACTGGCTGCCCGGCCTGATCACCGGAAACGGCAACGACGGCCGTCGCATCACGGTCAGGAACCTGCTCCAGCACACCAGTGGCCTCTACAACTACGACCGTACGGAAGACACCGGGGAGACGGCCGCCGACTTCGAGCGGACCCGGTTCGAGCGCGTGGAACCGGCCGAGCTCATCGCCGGTTCGCTGCGGCACCGCCCGGACTTCGAACCGGCCGACCCGGACGACCCGAACCCGAAGTGGAACTACTCCAACCCCGGATACGTACTCCTCGGAATGATCATCAAGAAGGCCACCGGGCACGACTGGGCGACGGAGGTCGAGCGCCGGATCAGCAAGCCGCTCGGCCTGCGGGGCACGTACGCGCCGGGCGCCGATCCGTTTTTGCACGGCCCGCACGCACACACCTACCAGCAGTTCCCCGGCTCGACGGGCATGACGGACACCACGGTCCGCAGCATGTCGTGGGCAGACGCGGCGGGCGCGCTGGTGACCACCGAGCGCGATCTCGACCGGTTCTACACGGCCTTGGTGACCGGCCGGTTGCTGCCGGAGAAGCAGTTCGCCGAGATGCGCAGGACCGTTCCCGTGGGGGCGGACTTCGACGAGGTCATGCCGGGCTTGCAGTACGGGTTGGGGCTGATGCGCCAGCCGCTGCCGTGCGGCGGCTACCGGTGGGGGCACGGCGGTGACACGGACGGCGGCACCATACGCACCGGCTTTACCTCCGACGGCAAGCACGGTGTGGTGATCGTCGCGAGCGGCAAGGCGTCCAGCGACGAGTGGTTGCTGAAGTCCGAGCGGGCCGTCCAGCGCCTGACCGACGAGGCGCTGTGCGGGACGCAAGACTGATCGACTGACCTCCCCGCGCTCCCGCTCTCCCGCTCTCCACTCCTCTTCTCCGCGCCTCCTCAGACCCTCCCCAGGCTGGCCCCGTTGGGCGGTTCGGCCTGGGGAGGGCTTGTTTCTGCTGCTGTCGGCGGACCGTCGTTGGCATGGGCGCGCGAAAGATGGTTCCCACTTTGCACTAGTTCAGAAATGTCTTGCCTCTAGTGCGAACGCGTCCTAGGCTTTTTGCATGCTCTCCGTGAACCTCATGCCCACGATCATCGAAGGCCGTACGGTCCGGCTGGAACCGCTCACGCTGGACCACGTGCCCGATCTCTTCCGCGCCGGTGGCGACGATGACGAGGTCTGGCGCTGGCTGTCCGTTCCCACTCCGCGTACGGAGGACGAGCTGCGCCGCCTGGTGGAGGAGGAACTGGCCGAGCAGGGGAAGGGCTGTGCCCTGTGGGCGGTCGTGCTGCGCGACACCGGTCGGGCCGTCGGCCAGACGTCCTACCTGGACATCAGCGCGCGCGATGAGCGGCTGGAGATAGGTGGCACGTGGTACGGCCGCGGCGTGTGGCGCACGGCGGTGAACACGGAGGCCAAGCTGCTGCTCCTGACCCACGCCTTCGAGGAGTGGGGCGTGGGTCGCGTCCAGTGGAAGACCCACCACGGCAATGTGCGCTCGCAGGAGGCGATAGCCCGGCTCGGCGCCCAGCGCGAGGGCGTGTTGCGCCGCCACAGGGCGATGCCGGACGGCACCTGGCGCGACAGCGTCTACTACTCGATGCTCGCCGACGAGTGGCCCGCGGCCAAGGAGCGGCTGCGACGGCGTCTGGCGTCGGGTGGGAGCGCGGGAGTCGATGCGGTGGGCGGGGCGGCGCCGGTTGGTGCCGGTGGGCGAACGGCCGTGTAGGTACGGGCGAACTGCCGCATGGGCATGGCCCGTCGGCCGCGGGATGCCATCGCAGTGCCTGGCTGACGGCTAGTCAGAAAACGGCCGGTGGGGCGGCGGCCGGCCCCGTGGGCGTCGCGCGGCGGGAGGAGCGCCCCGGCGATCATGTCGACCCGCACAGCCTGTTACGTTCATGCTCCAAAGAGTCAGCGGTGCATGCCGTGACGTGTGGGGCTGAGGGGGAATCGGGTGACGTTCCAGCAGGAGTGGGCCGAGATCAAGGGGGAGACCGCGACTCGGCTGCGCTTGGCGAGTTCGGAGGGCGAGGGCGGCGACGGCCAGTTACGGCAGTCCAAGCGCGCGTGGAGCCAGGCGTCCGCCGGGATCAGCGAGGTGGCCGGGGACCTGCGCTCCGCCTTCGGTGGGTTGTCCGCGGGGCAGGACGGGGCGGGTGGTGGGGAAGCCTCGGTTGTCGGGTTGCTGAGCGCCACGGTGCAGCGCAGCGTCTACGAGTCGTGGAAGCGCAAGGTCGAACTTCTCCAGCGCGAATGCGGCGACGTGCAGGGGAAGATGAGCAAGGCGGCCCAGCTCTACTACCAGACCGATCACGCGATCAAGGACGCGTTCACCGGCCGACCGCCGGCCGAGGGCGAACAGGCAGGGGGGGGGGGGGGGCCCCCGCCCCCGGCGGGGGGGGCCGCGCCGGGGGGGGGCGGGGGGCCGCGCGGCGGGCAAAAAAAA
>NZ_JBEHZD010000361.1:0-8471 GCF_040240285.1 Streptomyces sp. HSW2009
GGGGGGCGCGGGGGGGGGGGGGGGGGGGGGGGGGGGGGCGGGGCGGGGGCCCGGCCGGCCACGCGTGGCGCCGTCGCGTTCGCTACCTCCACCACGTCATTGTGCCGCGGCCCCGCGGGGGCCCGCGCGGTGAGCCGGCCCCGCCTGGCCTGCGACGTCGTACCGGGGCGCCGGCGCGCACCAGCGTCCAAGACCCCGGCGCGGACGCCGCGGCACGGTGCTCCCATGCGTTATGACACCAAGATCGCGGTCGTGGTCCGGGAGGACCTGGCCGGATGGCAGAAGCTCAACGTGACCGCATTCCTCTCCAGCGGCGTCGCACACGCCGCCTCCGACGTGGTGGGCGAGCCGTACGAGGACGGCTCGGGCAATGGCTACCTGCCGATGTTCCGCGAGCCCGTCCTCGTCTACACGGCCGACGCCCCCGGCCTCACCCGCACCCACCACCGCGCCCTCTCCCGCGAGGTGGCCACCGCGCTGTACCCGGTGGAGTTGTTCAGCACTGACAACGACGACGACAACCGGGCCGCCGTGCTCGCCGTCGAGGCCGCCGACCTGGACCTGGCCGGGCTGGCGCTGCGCGGCCCGCGCAAGGACGTGGACAAGGTGCTGCGCGGCCTGCGCCTGCACGGCTGACCCGGCGCGGGGCGCCCACGGCGGGCGATCATCACCCCAACCGATCGAAGCACCGGCGCCGCCGCACGCCCCCGCCCCCCCCCCCGGCCCCCCCCCGCGGCCCCGGGGCCCCCCCCCCCCCCCCCCCCGCGACCAGCCGGAGCAGGTGGGTCCGGTCGATGCGCTCCGGTTCTGGCACCCGCAGCCGTACGCGTACCCACGGCGGCGTCGAGCCGGGCAGCGGGTCGCCGGGCGCGAGCGACCAGGTCGTGCCGCCGCTCTCGGTGATCTCGGGCTCGTGCCCCGTCTCCACCTCGATCGCCGCCGCGAGCCCGGCCAGGGTGCCGCGCCGGCGGTGCCGCACCACCGCGCCGGCCACCACCGCACGGCGCTGCTCCACCGGGCGCTCCCGGTCGGTGCGGGCGGCCACCCACCCCGCGAGCCAGTCCACGAAGTCCTCCGGGGCGGTGTGCGGATGCAGATGGGCCGGCAGGTTGTCGAGGGTCAACAGCACCGGCGCAAGCACCTCGTCCAACGCGCCGAGAAAGCGCACCAGGAAGTCCTGGTCCAGATAGACGGCGGGGAGCTGATCGGCCAACGGGTGGGGCGTGGGCAGCCCGGGGATCGCGGCGCGCACCTCACACCTCCCTGACCCGCAGTTGATGTTCGAAGCTGAACACCAGCGCGTGCTCATCGAGGACGATCTTGCCGGTGGGCTCGGCCCGCTCGCCGGTGACCGGGTCGGCGGGGAACAACAGCACGTCCTCCACCAACTCCACACCGGGCAGCCGCTGCAACACCGCGTACACCTCGCCCGCGTGCACCGGCCGCCCGAACGGCCAACCCTCGCCCTCGGGTCCGCCCGAGAGCGGATTGAAGTAGCCGTAGAGCGCGGCCAGGCCCGCCTCGCGCAGCCGGTCGCCGGCCGCACCGCGCTGCGCCTGCACCGTGGCGACCACCGTCACCCCCTGGTAGTAGGGCGGCTCCACGTGCAGCCTGGTGCCCAGCGGGCGCCGCTCGTCCAGATGGCCGGCGATGGCCGCGAGCGTCTCGGGCGCCGGCGTCAGGTCCTCGAAGCGGACCCGCCCGCGTTCGTCGCCGCGGCCGGCCGGCACCACCAGCAGCCGTACCCCGCCGGCGTCCGCGCCCCCCGGCGGCCCGCCGCCGTCCCCGGCGCCCGCCACCTCGCCCACCGGGACGCAGTGCACCCTGGCCACGTCCGGCGCCGCCTCCCTGGCCAGTTGCTCGTAGTCGTGCGGGACCACCGCCCGGTGCAAGGTGGCCAGCGTCAGCGGCCCGCGCACCCGCGCCTCCTCGACGCTCTCCCCGTCGACACCGCCGAGCGCAGGGCGGCGGTTGTCAACGCGGGCCACGTACGGCATCGAACTGCGCAGGATGCGCAGCGCGTGCCGGGCCACGTTGCCGCGCCGGCCACCGCCGGTGCGGTAGCGGCGCACCCGGACCGTACTGTCCTTCGGCGGCACCGCGCCGAACAGCCGCAGCGTCCCGTCGCTCTCGCGCACCCCGGGCCCGAAGTCCACCCGCCCAGAATTGGGGTCCAGGGTGAGGTGCCGGTCGTACGCGGTGGAGTGGGCGAAGTCGTCGACCCGGGTCCACTCCACCCAGCCGGCGCCCTCGGCGACCTCCACGACGAACGGCTCCGCACTCGGCACCACCGGTGGCCTGGCCACCTGGAAGCTCTGCCCCGGCACCCCGTCGCAGACGCCGATGACCTCGTCGGTGACGGTCTCGGCGTGGCTGGCCTCCACGGTGCCGCCGATGGTGAACGCGGTGAGTTGACGCACCGTGGGTGAGGCCACATAGCTGGGTTGGTCGGCCGCGGCCGGCAGCAGCCGGCAGCGTATCCACCCCGCGGTGTGCCCGGCCACCACCGAGGCCAGGTGGCCGGCCGGCAGGTGCACGATGACCTCGCCCGCCTTGTTGAAGCCACCGGTGTCGTCCTTGTCCACCTCGCAGGCCACCCAGGCGCTGCCGTCCCACGCCTCCCAGCGCAACGGCGGGCGGAGCGGGTCCACCCCCACGCCCTCCACCTTGCAGTCGAGGCGCAGCACGACCACGCAGGAGGGGGCCGGCTGGGAGAGCCCGACGTACAGGCAGTCGCCGGGGCGCGGGGTGCTGCCGAAGCAGGGCACGTCGCGGCCGAGCGCCAACTCGTCGGTGGTGTCGGCCGCCTCCGCCCGCACCGGCCAGGTCGCCAGCCGCTCCAGCGAGCACGGCACGATCGACAGGGCGGCGCCGGTGGTGAAGACCACCGCCTCCTCGGCCTCGGTGCGCACCGTCGCCACCTCGGTACCGGCCGGCACCCGCACCGGTTCCGGCTGCGGGGCCGACAGCCAGAAGGTGACGTCGGTACGGGCCGCGGTCGGCGGGTACAGGCGCACGCCGATCAGGTCGAGGAAGGCCAGGTAGTTCTTGTCCGGCACCCGGTTGAGCCGGTAGATGAGCTGGTCGACCATGGTGGCGAACGCCTCGATGAGGGTGACGCCGGGGTCCGAGACGTTGTGGTCGGTCCATTCGGGACAGCGCTGCTGCACCATCCGCTTGGCCTCGTCCACCAGCCCCTGGAAGCGCCGGTCGTCCAGATGCGGACTGGGCAGCGTCACGGCCCCTCCTCGTGCCGGGGGATCACATAGAACGGGAAGACCAGGTTGCGCGGGTCGTTGGCGCCCCGTATCGCATAGCTGATCTCGATGTAGAGCACCCCCTCGTCCGCCTCGTCGAAGCGCACCGCCACATCGGCCACCTCGATCCGCGGCTCCCAGCGCTCCAGGGCGAGCCGCACCTCGTAGGCGAGTTGGCCGGCCGTGCCGGCATCGGCCGGGGCGCAGACGTAGTCCCCCAGCGCACAGCCGAACTCCGGGCGCATCGGACGTTCGCCCGGCGCGGTGGACAGGATCAGCCGGATGGACTCCGCGATCTCCTGCCCGCCGCGGACCAGGGCGATGCTGCCGGTGGCGTCGGTACGGGGCGGGAAGGCCCAGCCGGCGCCGATGAACTGCTGGACCACGGTCAGCCTCCGATCAGGACGGTGGGACAGCCGGCGACGACCGGGGAGCCGCAGCCCGCCGCGTCGCCCACCCGGGCCGCCGGCCGGCCGCCGATCAGCACCGTGGCGCTGCCCGGCGCGAGCAGGACCGACGCCGGGTGCGCGGCCGGTGACGTGCACTGGTGCGGGGTGCCGACGGTGGCGGCCGGGCGCCCGCCGATGAGCACGGTCGGCACACCCGGCCCGGCCACCACTCCGGGGTGTCCGGTCGGGTCGCCCACCCGGGCGGCTGCTGGCATGGGTGCGATCCCCCTCGGCGATCCGCCGGCGCGCGACGGCCGGCACTCCGACTGGTTCCTCGGGAGCCCCGGCCGGTTCTTTGAGCGCCCCGGCCGGTTCCTCGGGCGCTCCCGCCGGGGGAACTCCGGGCGGCCCGGCCAGGACTCGTACGGCCCGCTCCCCGGGGTCCCGTGCCGCGCCCGCTGCATCAACACCGCGTGCTGCTCCTGCCCCGTCCGATACCCTGCTCGGCGCTCCGTCCGGTCCACCCGGAAGTCTGTTGGCATGAGGTCAATTGATGCGGATGAGCGGGGAGTTGATGGACACCGTCGAACCACCCTTGACCTCCGTGCGGTTGCTGCCGTGCACCGCCACCTGCTGGCCCTGTACGGCGACGGAGCCTGTCGTGGCGAGCTTCACCTGACCGTTGCCGCCGTCCACCTGCACCCCGCTGCGGGCGGTCAGCCGCACCGCGTCGCCGGCGAGTTCGAGCGCGCCCTGACCCGCGTCGAGCGAGACGCCGCTGCCCGCCTTGATGGACACCTGCTGGCCGGCCTCGATCTCCACGGTGCCGTCGCTGTGCAGCACGATGGTGGTGCCCTTGCGGTCCAGGTTGATGCTGAGCTTGCCGTCGCCGGTGACCAGCCGCAGGCCCTGCGGGCCGTTCGCCGCATCGAGCAGTTCCAGCTTGTTGCCACCCTTGGAGCCGAAGGACCGCTTGGTCACCGCGCCACTGGTGGGATCGACGGCCCCCCCGCCAGCCCCACCACCGGCCGCCCCGCCTGCTCCGGCACCGCCCCCACCCACGCCGCCCACAGGCCCGCCGCCGCTCGGCTTGTCCTGCCCGTTGTAGAGCGCGGCGAGCACGTACGGCCGGTCCATCCTGGCCTGCTCGAAACCGACCAACACCTCGTCACCCACCTCGGGGATGAACGGTTCGCCGCCGCCGATGCCACTGGCCTGGGCGGTGCGCGCCCAGTCGCTCGCGTACTCGTCCGACAGCCACGGGAAACGCACCTTGACCCGGCCCAGGCCCTCCGGGTCCTTGGTGTCGGTCACCGTCGCGTTCACCAGGCCGGCCCGGTGCCCGCCACCGCCCTGACCGTCCGCCGGGCCACCGGCCAGCCCGTACAGCGAACGCTCCTGCTGCCCGGAGACCGTCAGCCACGTCTCGTACCCGCGCACCGCGTCGAAGACGTGCCGCGACGAGGTGACCGTGTACCGGCCGTCGAAGGGCTTGCCGACGCCGGTCAGGGTGACGGCGCCGCCGGCCCGCACGGCAGGGTTGCCCCGGATGACGGCCTCCAACTCGGCGAAGGAACCGGCGATCCGCTCCGCCAGCGCCTTGGCCGCCTGGTCCACCTCGGCCTGGCTGCCGTACCCGGCGTCGGTCGCCACATAGGTGGCCTCGCCGAAGGGGCCGGCCGCCTGCGCCGCGGTCAGCCCGAGCGCCAGCGTGCTGGCCGTACCTGCGTCGGCCCGGCCGACCAGCGGCTGCTTGGCCCGTACGTCCCAGCCGCGCACCTCAACCGCGGAGACCTGCTCGGCGGCCGAGACGGCCGCCCGGCAGCGCAACAGGTTGTCACCCATCTCCAGGACGAGCGGGTTGCTGTCGGCGCGGGCCGCGGTGCCCGGCGCGCCACCCGCCCCGGTCGGCTTGGTGACGTGGAGCTGCCCGTCCCGCACCCACACCTGCGCGCCCGCGGCGGCGGCCAGCGTGCACAGGAACTCCCAGTCGCTGACGTTGGGTTGGGCCACGTGCTCCAGTACGGGCCCGGCCACGTCCACTGTGCCGGGGCGCAACCCGGCGCGCTGCGCGACCCGGGCGACGACGTCGGCGAGCGTCATGTTCTGGTAGCTGGTCACCCGCCGGCCCCGCAACAGCCGGTGCGACTCGTCGAGACCGCGCACCACCGTGAACGTCCCCGTGTCGTCGATGTCCACCTCAAGGGCGGTGACGTGCCCGCTGAGCAACGGCCCCGAACCACCCTCACCGGCCTCGGCGAGCAACCGCACCGGGGCGCCGATCTCGATGCCGGCCTGTTCCAGGAAGACCCGGCTCGGGTCGCGGAAGCGCAACAGGAACAGGTCGGGCAGCGTACGGCTGTCATCGACGTACCCCTCGACCAGGGCGTTCGCCCACACCGCGGGCAGCGGACGGCCCGCGACCTCGACCACCAGCGTCTTGGCGACGCTGTGCCTCACCACGGGACCGCCCCCGCCGCCGCGGGTCCTGACGCCACACCGGGGGCGGCGGACGGGCCCCACCCGGCCACCGCGCGCGGCGCCGACGCGAGCTGCCCCGCCGGCCGGCCGGAAGCCGGGCCACCGGCCACCGCACGGCCGACGGGACCCGAAGGCCCCGCCTGCGTGGGCGCGTGCAACCTGGCAAGCTCGTCCGGCGCCGGCAACAGCAACTCCTGCCCGTTGGCCAGCCGCATCGGATCGTCGATGCCGTTGGCCTCGGCGATCACCCGCCACATCGTGGGGTCCCCGTACTCGCGCCAGGCGAGCTCAGGCAGCGTGTCACCGGTGCGCACCTGGTGCACCCGGCGCGCGTGCAGCGCCCCCGAGGTCGGGTTCTGGCCCGGCGTCTCCCCGCTGATCTCCTCCATCGTCACCTGGCACACGGCCCGGATCGGCACCCCGGAGGTGGTGAACAGGGTGTACTTCACCTGGACCTGACTCAGATAGCCGGGAAAGCCGGTCAACCCACCCCAGTGGAAGACCACCCACGGCGGCGACGAACGCCGCTGCTGCCGGGTCTCGCTGGTCGGCACGCAACAGGCGAGCAGCTTCTCTACCGAGGTCACCACGCTGGTGTCCTGGGTGTCGCTGGCGTCGAAGAACATCTCCACCGTCAGCTTGCTCGGCTTCGGCCCCTGGTACTCGGGCGGCCCCGCGCTCTTGGCGCCCTTGGCCGGGCTGCGCTTCCAGGCCGCCGCCTTGGTGAGCGTCAGCTCCTTGGGGTTGAACTGGAAGTCGATGCGCCCGGCCGGCCCGCCCGGGGTGAGACTGCCGCCGGGCGGCGGGGTACGCATCTCCAGGTAGGCGTGTTCCAACTTAGGCCGCGCACCGCCGGCACCGCCCGCGCCACCGGTGCCCGCCGCACTGAACGCCACCGCGCCGCTCATCGCCTCCCCCTCCACGGCACCGGGCCGCGCCACCCGACCACGGCTCAGCCCTCCATGACGAAGCCGTGGTGGGCGATCTCGATCGTCTCGATTGCCACCTTGGGTGACTCGGGGTTGAACGTGGGGCCGGTCCAGCGCACCGGAACCACCTCAAGCAACCCCCACTGGGCGACCTTCTTCCCGTCCCCCGTCCTGGCCTCGATGTGCGCTGTCTTGCGCTTGAACCCGTTCGTCATGCTCGCGAACCACCTGGCCACCTGCTCCGTCTCCCGGGTCAGCGGCCGGGACAGCTTGATGTTCGGGTACTTCAGCCGGGTGGGGAGCTGCCACAGGTGACCGTTGTTGCCACCCTCCTCGCGCTGTTCGAGCACCACCTCACAGCCCAGCCCCTCACACGTGTTGAAGGAGCCCAGCTCGATGCCGTCGATGGTGACGACGAAACACACGGTCACCGCCGGGTCATCGGTCACACTCACGCCGTACCTCCCTTCCCTGCTTGGTCATGGGTGTTGCTGGTGTGTGGGGGTTGCTTGTGCGTGCGAGTTGTCTGTGTGTGGCTTGTGCATGGGGGGCTTGGCTGCTGGCCCTGCTTGCTGTCTCTGTGACCCTGTCTGCCTGTCTGCCTGTCTGCCTGTCTGCCTGTCTGTGCGTCTGCGTGCTGGCCCGTCTGCTGTTTCGGCTGCCGGCGGTTGGTGGCAGCCCGTGGGTGGTGGGAGGCAGACGGCGGTCCGACGGGTACGGGGCAGCCGCCCACCGGTGCCGTACCCCGTGGTGTCCCGTCATCGGTACCTGGTCTCGATCAGATGGCCGGCCCGTTCGCGCTCCAACCTGAGCTCCGCCTTGAGTAGCCGGCTGAGTGGCGCGAACAGCGCCCGTACCAGGGCATCGGTGACGGCAGGACCGTCCGCCGCCCGTCCGCCGTCCGCCGGCTGTCCGTCCCCCTGATCCGCCCCCGCCGGCAGTTCCCCGCCTGCTGCCGGATCACTCTCCGGCACGAGATCGTCGGCGGGTTCGGGGCCGTCCGCCGGGTCGGGCGGTGGATCTGACGGCGTACCGGGCGGCTCCGGGGGCGGCGCTTCATCCGTACCGGCCGCCCGTTGGACCGCCATCGGGAGTGTGGCCGCCGGCCGCTGGAAGACCACCGAACCGTCGGCCATCCGCTGCGCCACCCCCGCCGCGACCGCCACCGCGCCGGCATCGACCAGCGGCCCGGCCGTCGCACCCCGGGCGGACCCGGCCGGCCCGGGCGCGGCGTGCCGGGGAGCAGAGTGCCGGGGCGCTGCGGCGGCCCGTTGCAGGGTGGCGCGTTGCGAGGGTGCGGCTGACGGGCCCGAGCCGGTCGTGGGGGGCCCCCCCCCCCCCCCCCCCCCCCCCCCGCCGGCCCCCGGCGCCCCCGGGCCCCCCCCGGGCCCCCCCCCCCGCGCCCCCCGGCGCGG
>NZ_JBEHZD010000362.1:0-8469 GCF_040240285.1 Streptomyces sp. HSW2009
CCCCCCCCCCCCCCCCCCCCCCCCCCCCCCCCGCTCGGGTAGGCGTGCACGTTCTGGCGGTACGAGGCGACCACCGTGAACATCAGCACGACGACCGCGGCGGCGATCCACGGGCTGAAGTGGTAGGCCGACGCGCCTGCCACGGAGAGCACGAGGAGTACCTCACCCGGCGCGTACGCAACGGAGGAGAGCGGATCGGAGGCGAAGACCGGCAGGGCGATGCGCTTGGGGAGAAGGGTCTCGCCCAGTTTGTCGCTGCGCAGCGCCCTGCCGATCAAGATCCGTTTCGGCAGGTCGGTCAGTTTGGACACGCAGAGGATCGTAGGGGGTCGGCTCGGGCGCCGCCCACCCGCCACCCGTGAGCGGCGCCCCCTGACTTTCCCTAGGGGTGGCGGTGCAGGCGGGCGGGCAGGGTGCGGTGGCCGTTGGAGATGAAGGAGTCCACCGGAACCAGCTCGTCGGGGGCGACCGCCAGGTGCACGTCGGGGAAGCGTTCGAAGAGCGCGGGCAGGGCGGTGCTCGCTTCGAGTCGGGCCAGCGACATGCCCAGGCAGAAGTGCACGCCGTGGCCGAAGGAGAGGTGGTCCTTGGTGGCTCGGGTCACATCGAAACGGTCGGCGTCGGCGCCGTGCACCTCGGGGTCGCGGCCGGCCGCCGCGTACCCGGCCAAGATCGCCTCGCCCTTGCGGATGGTGAGGCCGTCCAGCTCGATGTCCTCCACCGCGTAGCGCAGCGGCAGGTTGGCGACCGGGGCCTGGGAGCGCAGCGTCTCGTCGATGACGTCGTCCCAGCTCGCCTTCCCGGCCCGGACCAGCGCGAGCTGCTCGGGGTGGGTGAGGAGGGCGTGCAGGGCGTTGTCGAGGAGGTTGACGGTGGTCTCGTGGCCGGCGCTGATCATCAGCAGCAGGGTGTCGGCGAGTTCCTTTTCGGTCAGCCGCGAGTCGCCGTCCTCGTCGCGGGCGGCGATCAGGCCGGTGGTCAGGTCGTCGCCGGGGTGTTCGCGCTTGTCGGCGATCAGCTCGCCGAGCAGCCGGTACATCTCGCTGTAGGTGTGGGTGACCTCCGCCGGGTCGGCCGAGGTGTGGAAGATGCTGTCCACGCAGGAGCGCAGCCCGTCCCGCAGGGCGGGGTCCGCGACGCCGAACAGCTCACAGATCACCCGGATCGGCAGCGGGTACGCGTACGCCTCGCGCAGGTCCACCACCGCGCCCGGCTCGGCGCGCTCGAAGTCGTCGAGCAGCTCGGTGGTGATCGCCTCGACGCGCGGGCGCAGCTCCTGGGTGCGGCGCAGTGTGAACGCCTTGGAGACCAGCGACCGCAGCCGCTTGTGGTCATCTCCGTACGCGGTGAACATGTTCTGCACCGCGACCCAGGTGAACAGCGGCCACTCCGGCGATATCTCGCCGTTGATCCAGGTGGGCCAGTGCTGGCGGGCGTCCTTGGAGACGCGGGGGTCGGCCAGCAGGTCCTTGATCATGGCCTGCTGGGTCACCGCCCACGCCACCACCCCGCCAGGGAGCTCCACCAGCGTCGCCGGCCCGTGGGAGCGGAGTTCGGCTCCCTCGGCGTGGATGTCGCGGCCCGTGAGGTCGATGGCGACGGGGCAGGACTGGCGTTCCATGGCATCTCTCCAGGTGTCTCGTCGGTCTTGGCTGGCGCTGAACTGACGGCTGCGGTCGCCGCGCCCGCGGGGGGTGCGGCGACCGCCGGAAAGCGGACGGGGAGCGCGCTGAGCGCGCGGTGGAACGGTCCCGGGCGCCACTCCAACTCATCGACGGGGCGCGTGAGTTCGAGGTCGGGCAGCCGGTCGAGCAGCTTCTCCACGGCGACCGATGCGATCAGCCGGGCGCTGCTCTGGGCCGGGCAGGCGTGCGGGCCCGCGCTCCAGGCCAGGTGGGCGCGGTTGCCGGCGCGCTGGTCGGAGGAGAGCGAGGGGTCGGTGTTGGCGGCGGCGAAGCTGACCACGACGGGCTCGCCCGCGCGCAGCCGCAGGCCGGAGAAGTCGAGGTCGTGCACCGGGTAGTGGACGGCGTAGTTGGCCATCGGCGGGTCGGCCCACAGCACCTCGTCCAGGGCGTCGTCGACCGGCAGGCTGCCGCCGGCCAGGTTGCCGGCGAACCGGTCGTCGGAGAGGAGCAGCCGCAGCCCGTTGGCGATGAGGTTCTGTTCCGGCTCGGTGCCGGCCCCCATCAGGACGACGAGTTGGTGGATCATCTCCTCGTCGGAGAGCTCCGCGGGGTGCGCCATCAGCCAGGAGGTGACGTCGGCCGCCGGCTTGGCGCGCTTGAGCGTCACCAGCTCGATCAGGGTCTGGGTGAGCAGCGCGTTGGCCTTCTCGGCGTCCACGCCGTCGAAGATCCCGGACATGCCGGCCACCAGTTGGTCACCCAACGCGGGTGGGCAGCCGAAGAGTTGGTTGAAGACCAGCAGCGGGATGATACGCGCGTAGTCATTGAGCAGATCGGCTTCGCCGCGCGCACAGAAGGTGTCGATGAGGGTGTCGGCGCTCTCCTCGACGTACCCGCGCAGCGCGTTGGGGTCGATCCGCTCCAGCGAGTCGGTGACCGCCTGCCGCAGCCTGCGGTGTTCCTCGCCGTCGGCGAACAGGCAGTTCGGCCGGTACATCATCATCGGCACGACGGGGCTGTCCATCGGCACCCGGCCGTCCGCCAGGGCCCGCCAGCGGCGCGGGTCCTTGGCGAACGTCTCGGGGCTGCGCAGCACGCTCAGCGCCTCCTGGTAGCCGGTGACCAAGGTGGCGTCCACGCCGGGGGCGAGCAGCACCGGGGAGGCCGGGCCGAAGCGGCGCATCTCCTCGTACGCGGCGGCCGGGTCGGCGGCTAAGTCGGGGCCGTACATCGGCACGCCGCTGGGCCGTCCTGAGTGGGCCGGGCAGCCGGGCGGCGGCCCGGAGCCGACGTCGGGGTGAGAGGTCACGCGTGCTCCTGATCGTGAGGGGACGGGGTGCCCCCACCGGGCCGCGCCGGCCGGTGGTGGGCCGGCGGTGGCTGCGGGCGGTGAGCGGACGGGTACGGACGGGGGTGGGGGGTGGGCATGCGGGCGGGGCCGGGCTCAGCGCCACGGGGGGTACGGGGTGGTGCGAGGCGGTACGGGGCTGGCGCCGCCCTGGCGGTCCGGCGGCGGCCGGCCCGTCGGGGCGGAGGGGATCAGATGAGGCTCTGGCGCTGGTGGGCGTGGCGGGCCTGGAGGTACTGCACCAGGGAGATGAGCGCGTGCGTGGAGGAGGTGCGGTCCCGGGCGTCGCAGGTGACCAGCGGCGTGTCGGGCAGCAGGTCGAGCGCCTCGCGTATCTCCTCGTCGTCGTAGCGGGGCGCTCCGTCGAAGTGGTTGACGGCGACCGCGTACGGCAGGTCGTGCTCCTCCAGCAGGCCCATCACGTCGAAGGACTGGTCAAGGCGCCGGGTGTCGGCGAGCACCAGCGCGCCGAGGGCGCCCTGCGTCATGTCCTGCCAGAGCCGGGTGAACCGCTTCTGACCGGGCGCGCCGAACAGGTAGAGCACGAGTTGGTCGGTGAGGGTGAGCCGGCCGAAGTCCATGGCGACGGTCGTGGTCGACTTGTCGTCTATCCCGGCGAGGTCGTCCACCAGGGCACCGGCCTGGGTCATGGTCTCCTCGGTGCGCAGCGGTTTGATCTCCGAGAGGGACCCGACGAACGTGGTCTTGCCGACCGCGAAGTGGCCCACGACCAGGAGCTTGACCGCGGTGCGGACCGTCTGTCGCAGATAGACGTCCTCAGAGGCGAGCGCGGAGCCCATCGAGCACCTCCTGCAAGAGCTGGGATTCGGGGAGTTGGGCCCTGGGGATGGGGGCCCTGGTGACGATGTGTCCGCTGTCGACGAGGTCGCCGAGGAGCACCTTGGTGACGCTCACCGCGAGCCCGAGGTGCGAGGCCACCTCCGCCACCGACAGTGCGCCGCCCCGGCATAACTCCACCAGTCGCCGCTGCTCGGGACCGAGGTCGACCAGCGGCCGGTCGTGCTGGGCGATGACCAGCGTGACCAGGTCGAAGGTGTTACGGGTCGGGTAGGCCCGGCCGCCGGTGACGACGTAGGGCCTGACCAGTCCCCGCTCGCGCCGGGGCGAGGTCATGCGGGGCTGCCGATGCCCTGCTCGGCGACGCCGCGCCGGGGCGGGCTGGTGAGTTCCTTGCCGAGCCGGTCCACCAGCTTCTGCATGCGGTAGGTGACGGCTTCCATGTCCACCTCGGCGGTGGCCGACACCGCCAGGTAGGCGCCCTGTCCCGCGGCCACCAGGAAGACGTAGCCGTCGGCGAACTCGACCAGGGTCTGCCGCCAGGGGGTGGTCTCCCGGGCGCAGAACTCGGCGGTGCTGCGGCTGATCGACTGGAGCCCGGAGAGCGCGGCGGCCTGCCGCTCCGCCTCGTCGCGGCCGATGCCCTGCGAGTGGGCCCGCAACATGCCGTCGGCCGACAGCAAGATGGCGTGGCTGGCCTCGGGCATCCGTACGGCCTCGTCGAGCATCCAGCCCAGGTCGTTGGTCATGTGATCGTTCACGCTGGTCATGCCGGGGGGTTCCCTTCCTCATCGTTGGGGTTGGTGGCGCGCCCTGACCTGGTCCCGCGGGCGAAGGCGCCCATCCGCCGGGCCGTCTCCGCCGCCGAGCGCGCCGGGGCCTGTTCGGCGGCGGGCTGGGGGGCGGCGGGTGCGGCCTGCTGGCCCTGGACCGGCTGTCGCCTGCGGCGCTTGGGCAGGCCGCCGGCGGTCGCGCCATGGACGGTCGGTGGCACGTCCTGCTCGTCGTGCGCCCGCGCCGACGCCTCGGCGGGCTCGGGCAGCGCGGCGTGGGTGCGGGGGGTGGTGCCGGCCGCGGGACGGCCCGGGGTCTCGGCCCGCCCTGCCGCCGTGGGGGTCGCCGGCCCGGCGGGGGCCGCGGGGACCGTTCCGGGTCCGTCGTCGGCGAGGTGGGTGAGCAGCGCGCTCGGCAGGAAGAGCACCGCGCGCACACCGCCGTACGGGGAGCGGGTGTCCACCGAGGCGCTGAAGCCGTAGCGGGCGGCGAGCACACCGATGGCGGCGAAGCCGAACTGCGGCGGGTCGCCCAGCCGGGAGACGTCCACGGACTGGCGGCCGGCCAGCAGCCGGGCGGCGCGCTCGACTTCCTGCCCGTCCATGCCGACCCCGGCGTCGTCGATGACGACGCAGGCGCCGTTGTGCGCGGGCTGGAGGTTGACCTCGACGGTGGTGTTGGGCTGCGAGTGGCGGGCCGCGTTGTCCAGGAGTTCGGCCACGGCGAGCACCACCGGCTCCACCGTCCGGCTGACGACAGCGATGTCGACCTGGGCGTGCACCCGCACCCGTCGGTAGTCCCTGATCCGGGAGGTGGCGCCGCGCACCACGTCCAGGAGCGGGGAGGCCGCGCGCTGGCGGCCGGGCCAGGAGCCGCAGAGCACGGCGATGGCCTGGGCCCGCCGGCCGAACTGCGAGTTGGCGTGGTCGATCTCCAACAGGTCGCGCAGCACATCGGGGTTGTCGTGCCGGTCCTGCATGCCGGAGATGGCGAGCTGCTGTTCGTGCGCGAGCCCCTGGAGCGCGCGCATCGACGCCTTGAGCGCGGCCTTGGCGGCCTGGTCGGCCCGGGTCTGCGCCTTCTCCACGGCACCGGCGAACTGCTCGGTGGCCTGCTGGAGGTGCCAGGCGTACGCGGTGCCGGTCAACTGCTCGTCCAGCAGACCGGGTTCGGGGAGCGACTGGTGGCTGGAATCGCCGGCCGCCGGCAACCGCACCTCCACCAGGTGGCGCACCTCTTCGTCGCGGGCGCGCAGACTGCCCTCAAGTGCGGCGTTGTGCTGCCGCAGACGGGCCGCGATCTGTCGCTGCCGCAGCAGCAGCACGGCGACGACCAGCAGCGCACCGGCGACACACCAGAGCACCACCTCCGATATCTGTTGTGTCATCAAGTCCTCAAGCGACGGGGGTGGGTGGCGCGCAGAGCTGAAGCGGAATACGGGCGATCATCCTAGCCAGAACGATCTCCGCCAGGACGGCATCTGGCGTGATCGAGCGGGGTGCTTGACGCGATCCGAGGGGGTGCCCGGTGGCCCGGCGGAGCGGCCCCGACACCCCGGGAACGCCGCCGTAGCCGGCGATCTTCGCTGCCCGCGCCCCCGCCGTCCATGCCCCGCCGCAGGTCCGGGGCGTCCTCCGACCGGCCCCCACCGGGCGATGCGATCACGCCACGGGGCACATGCCAGGCGGGCAGGGCGGGACGGGCCTGGGGGCGGTCCGCTGGGCCATCTGGGAGAGGGGGTGGGGCCGTCTCGGTGGGACGGGGTGGGGGCTCGGGGCCCGAGGCTCGGGTACGTGATCGAGCGGCCCGGGTGCACGGGGCGGCAGCCGGCCGGGACGTACCGGGGACGGCATGAGCGCTTGCTCGGCGGCCCGGGTGCACCAGGGGTACGGGTGCACCAGGGGTACGAGGGTGGCGGGCGGCCCGGGGGCACCAGGGGCACGAGGCCGGCGAGCGGCCAGGGCATGACACCCGCACCGCGTACGCCGAGTACGCCACGTACGCCGCTCCCGGGACGCGCCCCAGCGGGGCCCGTGGGTCGCCCGTGCGTGAGGGGCACGGGGGCCGGGGCGGCCGGGCGCAGGGGTGGCGCCGGGGCCGCGGACACTGCGGCTACCGTTGTGCCGGACGCCTGGCCGGACGACACTCACTCCTGCCGCGTACCGTCGTCGCCGGGGCCGATGGCCTCGTTGTCGCCCCGTATGCCTGGAAGGAAGATATGAGCAGGGTTTTCACGCGAGCTGGCTCGCCGACCAGGAGTGCGGGGTAACAGGCCGATGCACATCGTCATCATGGGCTGCGGCCGAGTGGGCGCGGCGCTCGCGCAGACCCTGGAGCGGCAGGGGCACACCGTCGCCGTCGTGGACCAGGACCCGACGGCCTTCCGGCGGCTCGGGGCCGGCTTCAGCGGGCGCCGGGTGACCGGGGTCGGCTTCGACCAGGACACGCTGCGCGAGGCGGGCATCGAGGAGGCCGGGGCGTTCGCCGCGGTCAGCAGCGGCGACAACTCCAACATCATCGCCGCCCGGGTGGCCCGCGAGATGTTCAGCGTCGAGAACGTCGCCGCCCGCATCTACGACCCCCGCCGCGCCGAGGTCTACCAGCGGCTCGGCATCCCCACGGTGGCCACCGTGCGCTGGACGGCCGACCAGATGCTGCGCCGGCTGCTGCCCTCGGGCGCGGAGCCGCTGTGGCGCGACCCGAGCGGCGGCGTGCAACTGGCCGAGGTGCACACCTCCCCCGCCTGGGTGGGCCACAAGGTGAGCCGGCTCCAGGAGGAGACCGGGGTACGGGTCGCCTTCCTCACCCGGTTGGGCGAGGCGGTCCTGCCGACCTCGCAGACCGTGCTGCAAGAGGGTGACCTGGTGCACGTGATGATGCGGACGGACGAGGTGGAGTCCGTCGAGGCGGCGTTCGCCAAGGGGCCGGAGGACGGCTCGTGAGCCGGGTGCGCGCGCTGGGCGCGGGTGACGGGGGCCGCGGCGGCAGCGCCGCCGGCCGGACGGGCAGCAGCCGCGGGCGCGGCACGGTGGACAAGGAGGCGGCGGCATGAGGGTCGCTATCGCCGGAGCGGGCGCGGTCGGCCGTTCCATCGCGGCGGAACTGCTGGAGAACGGGCACGAGGTCCTGCTCATCGACAAGGCGCCCACCGCCATCTCGGTGGAGCGGGTGCCGCAGGCCGAGTGGCTGCTCGCGGACGCCTGTGAGATCACCTCGCTGGACGAGGCGGCGCTCCAGCGCTGCAACGTGGTCATCGCCGCCACCGGCGACGACAAGGTCAACCTGGTGGTCTCGCTGCTGGCCAAGACCGAGTACGGGGTGCCGCGGGTGGTGGCCCGGGTCAACAACCCGAAGAACGAGTGGCTGTTCAACGAGGCGTGGGGCGTGGACGTCGCCGTCTCCACGCCGCGGCTGATGTCCGCCCTGGTCGAGGAGGCGGTGAGCGTCGGCGACCTGGTCCGGCTGCTGCGCTTCAGCCACGGCGACGCCAACCTGGTCGAGCTGACGTTGCCGCCCGAGGCGGCGCTCGCCGGCACCCGGGTCGGCGACGTGGCCTGGCCCGAGGACACCTCGCTGGTCACGATCATCCGCGGCACCCGGGTCCTCACGCCCAGCGGCGAGGACGTGCTGGAGGCCGGCGACGAGCTGCTGTTCGTGGCGGCCCAGGCTCGTGAGGAACAGTTGGAGGACCTGCTGTCCCTGCGCCGCGAGGACGCGGACCTGCCGGACTGACCGGCCCTGCCCCGGGGAGCGGCCGGCCGTCCCGCACGGCTCCGTCCGCGCGCCTTCCGCCCGTAGGGCCGCGGTCGTACGGGCTCGCGCGGCGTACGCCCCGAGGGGTCGTACGGGGGCGGCTGGCGGAGGGCCGGAAGCGGCGCGCTGGATGGAGAAAGGCGCCGGGCGGACTGGGTGTTCCAGTCC
>NZ_JBEHZD010000363.1:0-8455 GCF_040240285.1 Streptomyces sp. HSW2009
GGACGCGCCGCCGCGGGCCGCGGTCCTCGTCCTGCACGGCGGGCGTGAGGACGGGCTTGAGCCGCCGCCCGCGCTGAACCTGCCCGGCGCCCGGATGGTGCCCTTCACCCGGTCCATCGCGCGGGCCGTCGCCGGCCACGCGGTGGCCGTGGGCACCGTCCGCTACCGGCACCGGGGCTGGAACGGCGAGCGGGACGACCCGGCGCACGACGCCCTGCGCGCCCTGGACGAGTTGACCGCCCTGCACGGGCCGCTGCCAGTGGTCCTGGTGGGCCATTCGATGGGCGGCCGGGCCGCGCTGCGGGCCGCAGCGGCGCCCCAGGTACAGGCGGTGGTCGGGCTCGCGCCGTGGTGCCCGGACGATGAGCCGGTGGCCCATCTCGCGGGCACGCAGGTGGTCGTGTTGCACGGCGGCCGGGACCGGATCACCTCGCCCGATGCCTCGCGCGCCTTCACCGACCGGGCCCGGCGGGCCGGCGCCGAGGCGTGCACGCTGCTGCTCGCCGACGGGGAACACGCCATGGTGCGCCGGGCCGCGGCCTGGCACGCGCTCACCGCCGGGGCCGTCAGCGGGCTCCTCGGGCTGGCCCCGCTCCCACCGGTGGTCGCCGCCGCACTGTCCGGCGCGCCGGGCCAGCGGCAGCCGACCTCGGACGGCACGGCGCAACCACTCGGATCGGAGCGGCACGGGTAGATCGGCTGGGCCAGGGCCCGCACCGCCTCTCCCCCACACCGCGGCGGGCCCCGCGTCCGTACGGCCCGTCTCGCTCACACCGCGGGCGCTCCGGGTTCGTCACGTACGGCTACGGGCCGGTCGGCTGACGGTGACGTCGCGGGTGGAGCGCACGGGGGGCCTGCCGGGGGCGCGTGGGCGCACCGCCCGGACCTGGTGGAATCGTCTGGTGACGCCCGGGTGCCAGCCCGGCCAAACGCCCATAAGGTAGCGCCAGGGTGTGCGGGGAACTGATCCGACCGGATCGGTGGCCCGCCGGCGGCGCGGGCCCGGACCCGGTGCGCGGGTGGCCGGTGCTCCGGCACGACACGCGGGACGACGAGGTGCGGAACACGGTGCGGACATCACCACGGCGCGGCCTCGGGCCGCTGCGGGGTGCGCACCGCGGGCACCGTGCGCCGCAGCGGATCGCGCGGACCGCACGCGGTGCCAGTCCGTCCCCCGTCTCCTGCGTCCCACCTGGACGAACGCCGGTCGTCTGCGGATTGACCGCGGCCTGGCGGACCGCTTCGGGCACGCCCCGCGCTGGCAGGGAACGGACGACATACCAGGTCATGCGCGGCGGGCACCCGCGGGCGGGCTAGAGTCGGCGACCCGGCAGGGGTGCTGGGGGGTTACGGCGCGGTGGACACGGAGGAGACGGACGTGGAGCAAGGCCGGAAGAACGACGCCGGACGCGATGCCACGCGCAGCGCCCCGGACAGCCGCTCCGGCCCTGCCACCGCGCAGCAACACCCGGGCCGCCGCGCGGGCGCGGCAGAGGCGGAAGGCGCCACGGGTCCGGGGGCGGGCGCCGAACGCGCCACCGGTACGGGCGCTGGTGCGGAAGGCGCCCACGGCAGGCCGCCGGCCCGGCCGTTCCCCGGCGGCGCAGACGACTCCCGCGACACCGCCGAGACCGCTCGCACCAGCGCCACCGGCACCGGCACCGGCACCGGCACCGGCACCATCCGCCGCGCGAGCGATGGCATCGGCCAGCCCGGTGTGGAGGGTGACGGGGCCGGTGGCCAACTCGCCTGGCTCAATGAGGCCAGTGTGCGCATCGGCTCCACGCTCGACCTGGTCACCACCGCACAGGAACTCGCCGACTTCACCGTGCCCCGCTTCGCCGACGGTGCGGCCGTGGACCTGTTGGAGTCCGTGCTGCACGGCGAGGAGGGGGCCCAGCCGGGTGGCAGCGGTCGGCCGACCACCCGCGCGCTGGCCGTCGCCGCGATCGACGCGCTGCTGCACCTGGAGCCCGACCCGGTCGGCGAGCTGAGCGCCAACGTCCACGACCAGTTCGCCAACGAATGCCTCACCCTCGGCAAGCCGGTGCTGGTCAGCCACATCCAGCCGGACGAGTTCGTACGGGTCGCCCCCAGCCCCCGGGCCGCGGAGTTGCTGCGCCGGGCCGGGGTGCACAGCTATCTCGTGGTGCCGTTGATCGCCCGCGGCGTACTGCTCGGCGCGGCGGACTTCATCCGGACCGGCGACCGGGCCCCGTTCTCAGCCGTCGATCTCGAACTCGCCACCCAACTCGCTTCCAGGGCTGCCCTGTTCGTCGACAACGCGCGCCTGTACGAGCGCGAGCGCGAGCACGTGGTGACCTTGCAGCGCAGCCTGCTGCCCCGCGCCACGCCGCACACCCCGGGCCTGGCGGTCAACCACTGCTACGCGCCGACGGCCAACCCCAGCGAGGTGGGCGGCGACTGGTACGACGTCGCACCGCTGCCCGGGGGCCGTACCGCGCTGGTGGTCGGCGACGTGATGGGGCACGGCCTGGCCGCGGCGGCCACCATGGGGCGGCTGCGCGCCGTGGGCCGGACGCTGATGGCGATGGACATGGCGCCCGACCGGGTGCTGGCCCGGCTCGACCTGGCCGCCCGCGACCTGGAGGAGGACCAGGTCGCCACCTGTCTGTGTGCCGTCTACGACCCGGCCGACGCCAGCTTCACGGTGGTCAGCGCCGGGCATCCGCTGCCGATGCTCATCGGGCCCGACGGTGCGGCCTCGTTCGTGGAGGTGCCGGTCGGCGCCCCGATCGGCGCGGGGGTCATCCCGTACGACGGGCTGCGGGTGCCGGTCGAGCCGGGCAGCCGGCTGGTGTTGTACACGGACGGGCTGGTCAAGTCGCGGACCGAGGACATCGACAGCCAGTTGGACCGGCTGCTGCGGTCCGCTTCGGCGCTGCGGTCAACCGAGCTCGACGCGGTGGCCCTCAGCGACCTCGCGCCGGCCGGCAGCGAACGCTTCGACGAGGCGGTGCTGTTGGTGGCGGCGGCCCGGCCGGCCGCGGTGGCCGCCGGGTTGCGCGTGTGGGACCTGCCGGGCGACGGCTCGGCGGCCGGAGCGGCCCGCAAGTACGTACGGGAACAACTCGACCTGTGGCACCTGGGTGACCTCGCGGACGTGACGGAGCTGGTCGTCAGCGAGCTGGTGGGCAATGCGCTGCGCTACGGCGGCGGGCCGGGGCGGCTGCGGATGCTGTGCGATGACCGGCTGCTGGTCGAGGTCTCGGACACCGGCCCCGACCTGCCGCAGATCCAGCACGCATCGCCGAGCGACGAGGGCGGCCGTGGCCTACAACTGATCAACATGCTCTGTCGGCGCTGGGGCTCGTGCCGTACGTCCACCGGCAAGGTGGTCTGGGCGGAGCAGGACGTGCCGGCGGGAGCGGTGCGCCCGGCGGCTCCCTGAACGGGGCCGCCGGCCTCTCCCTGTTCTCCCTCCACTAGCCGCCGTGCCGCCGGCCGTGGCGGTACCTGCCCTGGGCCTACCGGCCGTAGCGGTGCCGCTGCGGGTCGAAGAGGTTGCCCGCGGCGCCGGCGGCCACCAGGCCGGTGGCGATGAGCAGGCCGTGGCTGGTGAGCACACCGACGGTGAACAGGGTCACGGCGACGGCCAGCAGCAGCCAGGCGGGGCCGCGCCGGTACTCGCGCGGCGCCTGTGGCCTGCCGCGCCCCATGGCGTGCGCGAAGTGCGGGTCCTGCCGCCGGGTCAGGGCGGCGAGGCCATCCAGTACGTCGCCGCCCGCGGCCCGCTCGCCCGCTCGGGACGGGTGCTGCCGCGGGTCGAAGGGCCCGCTCGGTCGTGGAGTCATCGGCGTCGCCTCAGCTACGCGATCCGCCCGCCGTCCCGCCCGTCGGCTCGTCTCCGGCCAGGGGCCGTCGTGCTGGCTTCCATGATCACGGCCGGGCCGGCGCGTACGCCATCGGTGCTGACACCCATATCGGGGGGTGGGGAACCTGTAGCCGGCACCGGGAGTGGGAACCCGTCACCGGCCTCCACCTGCGCCTTTCCACAGGGCGCGCCGGTCCGGCCCGCGCACCCGGTGGCGCGCCGGGCACCGGTCAGATGACAGCCTGGGCACAGACCGGTGCATCGGGCACGGGGTTCACACCAGCGATAGTGGGGTCGAGGAGATGCGAGGAGACCGTACCGCGGCGTCCGCGGCTGGGTCTGGGGCCGCCTCCGGGGCCCCGTCTGGGGCGGGGGCCGTGGCCGTGGCTGGTGCCGGGTCACTGTTCCGGCGGATCTTCCTGCTGAACGCCGCGGTGCTGGTCGCGGCGGCGGCCCTGTTGCTGCTCGGCCCGGTCACGATCTCCACCCCGGTGCTGCTGACCGAGGCGCTGATCCTCAGCGCGGGGCTCGCCGTCATGCTGATCGCCAACGCCGCTCTGCTGCGCCTCGGGCTCGCGCCGCTGCAACGCCTGACCCGGGCCATGACCACCATCGACCTGCTGCGTCCCGGGCCGCGGCCGGTGGCGGCCGGGCACAGCGAGATCGCCGACCTGATCACGACGTTCAACAGCATGCTGGACCGGCTGGAGGCGGAGCGGGCCACCAGCAGCGCCCGCGCCCTCTCCGCCCAGGAGGGCGAGCGCCGGCGCATCGCCCAGGAACTCCACGACGAGGTCGGGCAGACCCTGACCGCCGTACTCCTCGAACTCAAGCGGGTCGCCGACCAGTCCCCCGCCCCCGTACGCGAAGAACTGCTCCTGGTGCAGGAGACGACCCGCGGCAGCCTGGACGAGATCCGGCGCATCGCCCGCCGGCTGCGCCCCGGCGTGCTGGAGGAACTGGGCCTGGCCAGCGCGCTCAGCGCACTCGTCAACGAGATTCCGGACCACGGCGGGCTCACCGTCCGGCGCCGGGTGACGGGCCCGCTGCCCGCGCTCGGCGACGAGGTCGAACTCGTCCTGTACCGCGTCGCCCAGGAGAGCCTGACCAACGCGGTGCGGCACGCCCGGGCGCGCCACGTGGACCTGTCGCTGCGCCGGGTGCCCGGCGCGGTGGAGCTGTGCATCCGGGACGACGGGCGCGGGCTCGGCGGCGCCCCGGAGGGGGCCGGCATCCGCGGCATGCGCGAGCGCGCCCTGCTCATCGGGGCCGGCCTCGCCATCGGCCCGGGCCCCGACGGCGGCACCGAAGTGCGCCTGACCGTACCGACCACCCAGCGGGAGCCACTGCCGTGAGCGAACCGAAGAAGACCCGCATCCTGCTCGCCGACGACCACGCGCTGGTGCGGCGCGGGGTCCGGCTGATCCTCGACAACGAGCCCGACCTGACGGTCGTCGCCGAGGCGAGCGACGGCGCCGAGGCCATCGAGGCGGCCCGCGCCGAACAGCCCGACCTGGCCATCTTGGACATCGCCATGCCCCGGCTGACCGGCCTCCAGACGGCACGCGAACTGTCCCGCAGCCAGCCGGCGCTGCGCATCCTCATCCTGACCATGTACGACAACGAGCAGTACCTCTTCGAGGCGCTCAAGGCCGGGGCGGCCGGCTACGTGCTCAAGTCGGTGGCCGACCGCGACCTGGTGGAGGCGTGCCGGGCCGCCATGCGCGACGAGCCGTTCCTCTACCCCGGGGCGATCACCACGTTGATCCGCAACTACCTGAACCAGGCGCGGACGGGCGACGGGTTCCCGCACAAGGCCATCACCGACCGCGAGGAGGAGATCCTCAAGCTGGTCGCGGAGGGCCACACCTCGAAGGAGATCGCCGACCTGCTGGTGATCAGCGTGAAGACCGTGGAACGGCACCGGGCCAACCTGCTGCACAAGCTCGGCCTGCGGGACCGGCTCGAACTCACCCGCTACGCCATCCGCGCCGGCCTCATCGAGCCCTGAGCCCGCCGGCCGGCTCATACAGACAGCGAGCGGGCGCGGGGCCGTGAGGGAATCGAGCGGCCCCGTACGGGAAACGGGCGTCCCCGTACGGGAGGTGGTTCAGCTCGGCCGTGCTGCCTGCGGGCCGCCGCGCTCCACCACGGTCTTCAGCTCGCACAGGATCATCGTCCAGCCCAGCGAGACGGCGCGGAGCATCTTGCTCTGTGGGCTGTCGAACCCGTCGTGCACGATGGTCAGCTTGCTGCCCGCCGACGGCTCCTCGGCCTCCTCCAGGGTGAAGGTGACCTGGGAGCGCTCCGTGGCCGCCGCGGCGAACTCCTCGTCGGACTCGATGCCCACGATGGTCCGGTGCTCGGGTTGCAGCGGGTGCCAGGTGTAGGAGAGCAGCTTGCCGGGCTCCGCCACCAGGACGCGTTGCCCGTAGTCGTGGAAGGCGCCGTTCGGGTCCATCTTCCAGTCCACCGGCGATCCGACCTGCCAGTCGGAGCGCGGCCCGGTGCCGCCCATGTACGCGGCGACGTACTCGGGGTCGGTGAGAGCCCGGTAGAGCTCCTGCGGGGTGCCGTGCACGTAGATCACGTACACGTAGGCGGGCTTGCTCATGCCTCGTGCCTCCAGGTCTTGCTGAGGTGGGGACGGCGCCGGGTGCCGGCGCGCCCGCCCGGGCCGACCGCGGTGGGCCGACCCGCGGTGGACCGGGGCCGCCACCGGTACGGGATGCGGTGGACCGGGAGCCTCCGGTACGGGTTGCGGTGTGCACGCCTCGTCCACTGTCCCCGCCAGCACGGCACGGGGCAACCTGCGGGCGGCGCGCCCGGCCGGGCCGGCCGGGCGGCGCGGCGGGTCACGGTCCGGTCCCCTTCGGCGGGCCGGGGGCGGTCCGCGGGGGCCGGTTTCGCCCTGGTCGCCGTGGCGTCGGAGACTGGGTACGAGGGGCGGGCGGCACCGTGAAGGCCATGTCCGAATCCCGCCAGACGGGGCGTGTGACGTGGCGCAAGCTGGTACCCGTACGACGCACGAAGACGAGGGAAGGACAGGCCGATGACGGTCTACACCACCATCGACAGCCCGCTCGGGGAGTTGCTGGTGACGGGTGAGCGGGACCCGATGGCGGCCGGCGGCACCACCGTGACCTCGCTGTCGATGCCGGGCCAGCGCTCCGCGCCGCAGGTCCAACCCGACTGGCAGCCGGACGCCGGGGCGCTCGCGGCGCCGGTGGAGCAGGTGCGCGCCTACTTCGCGGGCGAGCTCACCGACTTCGACCTCGCGTACACGGCGGGCGCCGGCACCGAGTTCCAGCGCCGGGTCTGGGCGGCACTTGAGTCCATTCCGCACGGCAGCACCACGACGTACGGCGCGATCGCCGAGCGGATCGGCGCCCCGCGGGCGGCCGTGCGCGCGGTGGGCACCGCGATCGGCGCCAACCCGCTGCTCGTCCTGCGCCCGTGCCACCGGGTCATCGGCGCCGGCGGGGCGCTGACCGGCTATGCGGGTGGGCTCGACCGCAAGGAAGCGCTGCTCGTGCACGAGGGCGCGCTGCCCGCGCGCCTCGGCTGAGCGGCACGCCGCCGTGGGCGGGGGCCCCGCCCCCCCCCCCCCGCCCCCCCCCCCCCCCCCCCCCCCCCCCCCGGGCGGCGGGCGCCCGCGCCGCCCCCCCCCCCCCCCCCCCCCGCGCCGGGCCCCCCCACGCCCCAACACCCCAGCACCACACCGGCGCGCCCGGCCGGCCGCGGCGGCCGCCCCCCCACCCGCGCCGCGCCACACCCCGCGCTCCCCCGTGACGAGAGGTCGGCCGTGAACGCGCTCATCCCCCGCCCCCGCACCACCGTGGCGCCCGGCGCCGTGCACGTGCCCGACTGGCTCTCGCCCGCCGAGCAGCGGTCGCTGGTGGACGCCTGCCGGCGGTGGGCGGTGGGCCCGGTGCCGATGCGGCACGTCCGGCTACCGCGGGGCGGGACGATGTCGGTGCAGATGGTCGGGGTGGGCTGGCACTGGCGGCCGTACGCCTACACGCGGACCGCGCCGGACGTGAATGGGGCGCGGGTGGCGCCGTTCCCGCCGTGGCTGGTGGAGTACGGCCGGCGGGCGGTGGCCGACGCCTATCAGGACCCGTCGGCCGCGGCCGACTACGCGCCGGACGTGGCCCTGGTCAACTTCTACGACGCGGCGGCCACCATGGGCCTGCACCAGGACAGGGACGAGCGGTCGGCGGCGCCGGTGGTCTCGCTCAGCATCGGGGACAGTTGCGTCTTCCGGTTCGGCAACACCGAGCGCCGCGGCCGGCCGTACACCGACGTCGAGCTGTGCTCGGGTGACTTGTTCGTCTTCGGCGGCCCGTCCCGCTTCGCTTACCACGGGGTGCCGAAGGTCAGGCCGGGCACCGCGGACCCGGCGACCGGGCTGACCGCGGGCCGGTTGAACATCACGCTGCGCGTCACCGGGCTGGCCGACGGCGGTTGACCCCAGCAGTTGGCCCGGCGATTGACCCGGCCGGTACGGGCCGCCGGCGGCGGCTGGGGGCACTCGGCCCTGACCGGTGTCGACGCGCGGGGGGGGGGGGGGGGGGGGGGGGGGGGGGGGGGGGCGGGGGGGGGGGGGGCGCGGGGGGG
>NZ_JBEHZD010000364.1:0-8445 GCF_040240285.1 Streptomyces sp. HSW2009
GTGTGCCGGGTGTTGCGTCCCGGCCCGTGCCCGCGGCCCCCGGGCATGCCGGGGCGCCGCACGGTGCGGTGGGCCGTGGGGGGGGGGGGGGGGGGCGCGGGGGGGGGGGGGGGGGGGGGGCGGGGGGGGGGGGGGGGGGGGGGGGGCGCCGCCCCGGCACCAGCGGGGTGCGCTGGGTGATCGACCCCATCGACGGCACGGTGAACTACCTCTACGGCCTCCCGTCCTGGTCCGTCAGCATCGCGGCCGAACTGCACGGGGAGACCGTCGTCGGCGTGGTGGAGGTGCCGATGCGCGGCGAGACCTTCCGCGCGGTGGCCGGCGCCGGCGCCCACCTCGGGGACCGGCCGATACGGGTGCGCCCGGCGCCCCCCTTCGAGCAGTCGCTGGTCGGCACCGGCTTCAGCTACCTCACCGAGCGCAAGGTGGCCCAGGCCGAGGTGGTCAAGGTGCTGCTGCCGCAGGTGCGCGACATCCGCCGGGGCGGGTCGGCCGCCATCGACCTGTGCGACGTGGCCTGCGGCCGGCTCGACGGCTATTACGAGCGCGGCCTCAACCCCTGGGACTACGCGGCCGGCGACCTGATCGCCCGCGAGGCCGGGGCGTCCACCGGCGGCCGCCCCGGCGACCCCCTCTCCACGGACCTCGCCGTCGCCGCCACCCCCGGCCTCTTCCCGGAGCTCCAGAGCCGCCTGGAGGCGCTGGGGGCCTGGCACGACTAGAGCCCGGAGCCGGAGCCGGGAGCCCGAGCCTTGGAGCTGAGCTGAGCTGAGAGCCGGGGCCTGGGCCGAGTCGGGGAGTCGCTGGGCCCGCCGGGACGCCGTAGGCCGCGCACCACGCGCTGCACGCCGGCCCCGTCGGGCCCTTGCCCCCGCTGCCCGACCTTAGGTCCCCGCCCGGGCCCCCACGCTCCGTACGCCCGCCTGCCGCCTGTCGTGGGCCGCCTGCCGTGGGCAGGGGCGGGTGCCGCACACGCGTCCCTGGCCGCCCGCCGCCCCACCGCCGACGAGGGCACGGGGAGACAAGGGCACAGGGACACATGAGCACAAACGCACAAAGACACAAGGCGACAAATGTGTGGGTGGCCCCGCCCGGGGAGGGCTGCGCGTGGTCCGGGCGCGACGATGCCCCGGGCCGCCTGCGGGGGCGTCCGGGGCATCGGGAGTTTCGGAAGTGCTGGGGCGAGCTAGGGCGTACTACGGGGTACGCGGCCCGGTGGTCCGGCGCCTTCCAGCCGGGTCGCTACCGGAGCGCCCGCCCCGGGTCAGGCGCTGGCGGCGCTGACCTGGACGCCGTGTTCGGCGGCCAGGCGGCGGAGGTCGTCCAGCTCTGCCTGCTCCACTTCGACCAGGAAGTCGTCGCCCGACTCGCGGGCGCGCGTCAGGTCCGTTTCGGTGGCCTCTATGCGCTGCAGAAGTCCTGCGGTGAACGCGTCCATGGTGCGCCCCCTCGTCGTGGGTCGGCTCGGTGGCACGGGGTGTGCCCTGGGAGTTGCCCCGCGGTGGCGGGAGGACGATCACGCGTCTGATCACCGAAAGCGACGAGGCGACTGAGCGCCGCGTGCTTCGGCCAAGGCGTGATCGCGGGGTGTGCAGTCGTCTTCCCCCGCCCTCCGCACCCAGAAACCTCCCCTTCCGAAGATTCCTCAAGGCCCGCTCCCGGCCGCGGACGGGCCCGTACACACCGCGTTGAGCAGCCCCTTACCGCCGGTTTATCGGGCTTAGAGGCAGGATGGAGACGCTCATCGGGCTCCGGCGCGACGTGCCGCGCGTCGTTGGTTGACCGCGGGGCGAGCACGGGGCGAACGCCGGGCCAGCGCGCGGCGAACGCCGGGCACATCGAGGAGGGGCCCAGCGGGCCGACCGCCCCACGGGGCGTACTGAAAGGACAACACCGTGCGTGTACTCGTCGTCGAGGACGAGCAGCTTCTCGCGGACGCGGTGGCCACCGGGCTACGGCGGGAGGCCATGGCCGTCGACGTCGTCTACGACGGTGCGGCGGCCCTGGAGCGGATCGCCGTGAACGACTACGACGTGGTGGTGCTCGACCGCGACTTGCCGCTGGTGCACGGCGACGAGGTGTGCCGCAAGCTGGTCGACCTCGGGCTGCCCACCCGCGTCCTGATGCTCACCGCGTCCGGCGACGTCAGCGACCGGGTGGAGGGGCTGGAGATCGGCGCGGACGACTATCTGCCCAAGCCGTTCGCGTTCAGCGAACTCATCGCCCGGGTGCGGGCGCTCGGGCGCCGTACGACCGTGGCCCTGCCGCCGGTCCTGGAGCGCGCCGGGATCAAGCTGGACCCCAACCGGCGCGAGGTCTTCCGCGAGGGCCAGGAGATCCAGCTCGCCCCGAAGGAGTTCGCCGTCCTTGAGGTGCTGCTGCGCAGCGAGGGCGCCGTCGTCTCCGCGGAGCAACTCCTTGAGAAGGCGTGGGACGAGAACACCGACCCGTTCACCAACGTCGTCCGGGTCACCGTGATGACGTTGCGCCGCAAGTTGGGCGAGCCCGCCGTGATCGTGACCGTCCCCGGTTCCGGATACCGGATCTGACCGGACATGGCCGCCACTCCACCCCCTACGCCACCGCAGCCCCCCGCGCCACCCAAGCCGCACTGGTCCCCGTCCGAGCTCGGCCGGCCGCTTCCCTGGCTGCGTCCGACCATCCGCATACGGCTCACGCTGCTGTACGGCGGCATGTTCCTGATGGCCGGAATCCTGCTGCTGTCGATCATCTATCTGCTGGCGGCCGACGCCCTGCACAAGGGCAATGAGCTTCCGTTCCAGATCATCAACGCCGACTACCGGGCCACCAGCGACATCTGCAACCTGCCCGACCGGGGCAACAGCACGCAGTTCAACCGGGCCGTCGCCGCCTGCATGCAGAGCCAGCGCGAGATGGCGCTCGACGGACTGCTGCGCAGGTCGCTGCTGGCCCTGCTGGGCCTGACGGTGGTCGCCTTCGCCTTCGGGTACGCGATGGCGGGGCGCGTCCTGTCGCCGCTGGGCCGGATCACCCGTACCGCGCGCCAGGTGGCCGGCTCCGACCTCTCCCGGCGCATCGAGCTGGGCGGCCCGGACGACGAGCTCAAGGAGCTTTCGGACACCTTCGACGAGATGTTGGAGCGGCTGGACCGTGCGTTCACCGCACAGCAGCGGTTCGTCGCCAACGCCTCGCACGAACTGCGCACCCCGCTCGCCATCAACCGCACGCTGCTCGAAGTGCAGCTCTCGGATCCGGACGCGTCACCTGAGCTGACCCAGCTCGGCAAGACGCTGCTGGCCACCAACGAGCGCAGCGAGCAACTGGTGGAGGGGCTGCTGCTGCTCGCCCGCAGCGACAACGAGATCGTGGACCGCAAGCCGGTGGACCTCGCCGAGGTGGCCACCCAGGCCGTTGACCAGGCGCGTACGGAGGCCCAGGCCAAGGGCGTGGAGTTGCGAGGCAGCCAGCAGCCGGCGATCGTGCAGGGCAACGGGGTGCTCCTGGAGCGGGTGGCGCTCAACCTGGTGCAGAACGCGGTGCGCTACAACGCGCCCGACGGCTGGGTGGAGGTGAACACCGCGCTGGACCGCTCGGCGGCGGTGCTGGTGGTCTCGAATACCGGCCCGGTGGTTCCCGCGTACGAGGTCGACAACATCTTCGAGCCGTTCCGGCGGCTGCGGACCGAGCGGACCGGCAGCGACAAGGGCGTCGGGCTCGGTCTGTCGATCGTGCGGTCCGTGGTCAGGGCGCACGGTGGGCGGATCTCGGCGCTGCCCCGCGAGGGCGGCGGGCTGGTGATCCGGGTCTCCTTCCCCGTCTGAGCGGGGCGGCACGGACCGGCTCGCTGGACGCGCCGGGGACCTTGGGGGGACGATGCAAGAAAGAGCCGGAATTTGTTCGCTTTTAGCGGAATTATCCTGACTCTATAAGACTCATCCACATGTGTTTTCGATCACATGGGCGAATTTCGGCCATCTACTCTCCGTAGCTGCCGGGAGTGGCGGAAAGCCGGGAAAATCCGGGTTTTCGGGGGTCGCGATCACGGGAAGTACCGGTGGGGGTGCGTGTGAACTGCCCCGCGCCCATCGTGTACCGTCCCACCGCCATCCCACCGGATCACCTCTTTCAGGGGGCCGGTTGGGTGTCGATTGAGTAACAGACCTTGATGTGAGGCAAAATCTCCGCCTCAGGTCGGGCACAAGTCCGGCCTCTCACGCGTTACGTGCGCTGGAGACACCGCAGATACCCAGAGGGGGAGAGCGACATGGCAACGGATTACGACACCCCACGTAAGACCGACGACGACGTCAACGAGGACAGCATTGAGGAGCTGAAGGCCCGGCGGAACGACAAGTCCGCGTCCACCGTCGATGTGGACGAGTTCGAGCAGGCGGAGGGCCTTGAGCTGCCCGGCGCCGACCTGTCGAACGAGGAACTGTCGGTGCGGGTCCTGCCCCGCCAGGCAGATGAGTTCACCTGCATGAGCTGCTTCCTCGTGCACCACCGGAGTCAACTGGCCGCCGAGAAGAACGGCCAGCCGATCTGCCGCGACTGCGCGGCCTGATTCACGGCTCCCTGCGGTGCGGGACGTTTCCCAGCGGGGTGATGCGAACGTCGAGCGGGGCCGGGCGGCCTCGCTCGCGGACGCCGTCCACCGCGGGCGCAAGGCCGCCGGCGACGGCGTCAAGCACACCGGTCGTGGGCTGCGTGCGGCCCTCGCCGTCGTGGCCGACCGGATCATCGCGGGCGCGCCCCGCGTTCCGGTCCGGGACCTCGCGACGCTGCGGGCCCAGTTCCCGGGACTCGGCCCGGAAGAGATCGCGGACAAGCTCGTCGCGGGAGCCGTGGGCGGCACCGCGACGGTGGGCGCGGGAGTGGGCGCCGCCGCGATGATGCCCGTCCCGCCGGCCATGCCGGCGGAACTGGCCGCCGAGATCGTCGGCGTCGCGTCCATAGAGTTCAAGCTCATCGCCGAGCTGCACGAGGTGTACGGCCTGCGGGCGCCGGGCCCGCTGCGCCAGCGCTCCGCCGCCTACCTCATGGCGTGGACGCAGGAGCGGGGCATCGACGTCGTCAAGCCCGCCAGCTTCAACGCCGCGCTCAGCGGGCCGCTCAAGCGCGAGCTGCGGCAGCGGATCGTCAAGCGCACCTTGCGCAACCTGCCCAACCTGGCGCCCTTCATGATCGGCGCGGCCGTCGGGGCGTTGCTGAACCGCCGCGAGACCAAGCGGCTCGCCGAGAAGGTCCGGGCCGACCTGCGGCCCCGCCAGATCCCCTGGGACCAGCTCCCGCCCCCCGAGAGGGGCCAAGGCGAGCTGCCCGCGCCGCCCACCACCACCGCGTCTGTGCCGTACGAGACCCGGTCGGCGCTGGATGCGCCCGCCGCAGCGGCGTACGGAGAGGCCGTGCTCGGAGCCGCTGCCCTTGAAGCCGCTCTCGAAGATGCCGCCCGCGACGACCTCGCCCGCGACGACCTCGCGGGGGAAGACCCGGCTGCCACTCCGCGCCGTCCCCGGCGCCGTGGCCTGCGCCGCCGTCCCCGCGACTGATCGGCGGCAGGGGCCCGGCACGCCCCCGGCTCCCGCCGCTGCTGCCCTGGCTCCCTGAGGCCCCTGGCCTCTACCGCGCCCGGCCCGCTCCCGCAGCTCCAGCACCGGCGGGCGGCCCCCGTGAGCTCCTGCCCGGCTGGCGGCCCGTACCGCCTGCTCACCGGCCCGTACGGGTCCCTCCGGCCCGCATCCGTGCTGCCGCCTCGCCCGGCCCGACCAGCGGAGCAACGTTCAGCCCGGCCCAGCCCAGCCCAGACCAGCCCGGCCCAGACCACCGGCAAGGGCGACCCGTGCGCGGGCCCGCGCGGGTGTGGCTGCGGCGTCGATGCCCAGTCCAGCAGGGGTGATCCCCGTGCGAGCCCGGGCGCAGGCGTGGCCCGGGTCGGTGTGCGGGGTTCCCTCAGCCCGTGCGGACCGCCGCGATCGCCGCGGCGAGACGCTGCGGGTGGCGGGTGGAGAGGTAGAGATAGGGCGTCGGGTCGGCCGGGTCGACGACCTCGATGCGCAGCGCCGTCGGGATGTAGCTGCGCAGCAGCATGAAGGCCCGCGGGTCGGCCTTGGGGCCGCGCCAGGCGACGGCCTCCGCGGCGTCCAGCACCCGCGCCTCACCGAGCGCGGTGACCGGGATCTTCGCGTCGCCGGCGACCAGCGAACCGGCCACCACCCGGATGCGCACCGAGCCGTAGGCGCTGACCGCGATGCTGGCCAGCGCGCCCGCGCCGATCAGCCCGCCGAGCATGGCCAGCGTCCCCAGCGGCAGCAGGATCAACGCCCCCGCGACACCGGTCAGGGCAGCCGAGAGCCACCAGATTCGGGGTGCGGTCAGGCGTTCTTCGTAAGGCTGCATGGTTTCCAGCTTGGCACGGCGGAGTACGCCGCCCACCAGCGCGGGTAAGGTCTGCACCCGTGAGTGCACGAACGACATCGCTGACGCCGCGGGCGGAGGCCGGGCCACCGGTGCGGCACCCCGCCGCGCCCGCGCCCGGGGAGCTGCTCGGCGCCCATTACGACCAGTGTTTCGGCTGCGGCGAGACCGAGCCGCACGGGCTGCACCTGGCGACGCGGGCCGGCGATGGCGTGAGCGTCACCGCGCGGTTCACGGTCAGGGCCGCCCACCAGGGCGCCCCCGGGCTCGCGCACGGCGGGGTGCTGACCACCGCGCTGGACGAGGCGTTGGGTGCGCTCGGCTGGCTGCTGCGGGTGATCGCGGTGACCGGCCGGCTGGAGACCGACTTCCTGCGCCCGGTCCCGGTCGACACCGAGCTGTACATCGACGCCCGGGTCGTGGCGGTGCACGGGCGCAAGATCTACTCCACCGCGACCGGTCGGATCGGCGGGCCCGACGGGCCGGTCGCCGTCCGCGCGGACGCGCTCTTCATCGAGGTCAAGGTGGACCACTTCATCGCGAACGGCCGGCCGGAAGAGATCAACGCGGCCCTCTCCGACCCGGACCAGATCAAGGTCGCGCGTGCCTTTGAGGTGAATCCGTGAGCCGTGAGCCCGTAGACGTCCTGATCCGGCGGGTGGACCCGTCGGTTCCGCTGCCCGCCTACGGTCACCCCGGGGACGCCGGGGCCGACCTGGTCACCACCGAGGCCGCCGAACTCGCCCCGGGCGAGCGCGCGGTGCTGCCGACCGGGGTGTCCATCGCACTGCCCGACGGGTACGCGGCGTTCGTGCACCCCCGCTCGGGCCTGGCGGCCCGGCTGGGAGTGGCGCTGGTGAATGCCCCCGGCACGGTGGATGCCGGGTACCGTGGGGAGATCAAGGTGATCGTGGTCAATCTGGACCCGCGCGAGAGCGTGCGGTTCGAGCGCTTCGACCGGATCGCCCAGCTCATCGTTCAGCAGGTGGAGAAGGTGCGCTTCCACGAGGTGGCGGAGCTTCCCGGATCGGCGCGTGCCGAAGGGGGCTTCGGGTCCACGGGGGGCCATGCCGCGATGGGCGGCTCATCGGGTGGGAACGGATACGCTTCGGTCGGTGCCGACCGGGAAGGACAGTGACGTGTTCGGACGTCGACGCAAGCGCAGTGAGGACGCCGTCGACCAGGTCGACAAGGGCGTGGCAGCCGAGGAGTCGGCCGAGGACACGGCTGATGAGCCGGCGGACGAGGTGGAGCAGGTAAGCCTGCCGCCCGCGCCGCGCCCGGACGGGCCGTGGGACATCTCCGAGGTCAGCAAGCCCGGTGAGGGCCGCGTCGACCTCGGTGGCCTGTTCGTGCCCGGGGTCGAGGGCATGGAGCTGCGGGTCGAGGTCGCTGGTGACTCGATCGTCGCCGCCACCGTCGTACTGCGGGACAGCGCGGTGCAGTTGCAGGGCTTCGCCGCCCCCAAGAACGAGGGCATCTGGCGCGAGGTGCGCGAGGAGATCGGCGGCGGCATCACCCAGCAGGGCGGTGTGGTCGACGAGGTCGAGGGCCCGCTCGGCTGGGAGCTGCGGGCGCAGGTTCCCGTGCAACTGCCGGACGGCACCAACGGCGTGCAACTGGTGCGCTTCGTCGGCGTGGACGGCCCGCGCTGGTTCCTGCGCGGTGTGATCTCCGGGCAGGGCGCGGTCCAGCCGGAGGCGGCCGGGCTGCTGGAGCAGATCGTCCGGGACACCGTCGTGGTCCGCGGCGAGTCGCCGATGGCCCCGCGCGACCCGATCGTCCTGAAGCTGCCCGAGGACGCACAGATGGTTCCGGACGGCGTCCAGCAGGAAGAAGCCGCCGGTTCGCGGTTCGCCGGTGGCGTCGACCAGTTGCAGCGCGGCCCCGAGATCACCGAGGTGCGCTGACCCCGGCGGGCGCCCCCTTGAGCGCTCCTTCGGCCCAGGTCATGGCCGGAAACTGACCCTTAGCGGGGGGGGGGGGGGGGGGGGGGGGGGGGGGGGGGGGGGGGGGGGGGGGGGGGGGGGGGGGGGGGGGGGGGGGGGG
>NZ_JBEHZD010000365.1:0-8432 GCF_040240285.1 Streptomyces sp. HSW2009
GCGGGTCGCGGGGAATGGTATCCGTCGAGTGTGGGGCCGGTATTCCTACTGGTTCTCGGCGAACGGGGGACCCGCCCCCCCCCCCCCCCGGGGGGGGGGGCGCCGCGACGCTGTGGGGCGCGATCGCGGTGGCCGTCGCCGCGGCCGTGGCCGGTGCCGTCGTCGTCTACCTGGTCGGGAACGACGACGGTGACGACGGCCGGCCCGGCACCAGCCAGAGCGACGGGCCGGGCCCGGCCAAGCCCACCAAGGGCGGTCCGGGGAAGCAGACCCCGCGGATCAAGCCGTCGCCGGTGCCGGCCGGCTACCACCTGGTGCGCGAGGAGGACTTGGGCGTCGCCTTCCCGGTGCCCGACGGCTGGACCCGTAAGGCGGGCACCGGCGTACAGGTCGACTACGTGGACCCGACCGGCAAGGTCGGCATCAAGATCAACGTGCTGGACTTCGCCGCCGACGACCACCTCAAGCACTTCGAGGAGGTCGAGTCGCAGTGGCAGGAGCGCGAGCCCTCGCTCAAGCGGCTGCGCATGCAGCGCACGACCTTCCGCGGCGCCGAGGCCGCCATCTGGGAGTTCTCCTTCGAGGGCGCGGCCAGGACGTTCCGCGGCATCGACCTCGGCTTCGGCGAGGAGGGCAAGGAGGAGTACGCGATCTACGTCTCGGGGCCGAGCGACAACTGGTCGGAGTACCGGCCCATATTCGACGTGATCAAGGACAGCTTCCACACGGCGGACGACCTCAAGCAGACCGGGGGCGCAGCGGGCTAGCCCCGGGTGGGCCCGGTCGGCGGACCGGCCGGCCGGCGCAGGCGCCCCGCGTGCGGTACGGCGCCGTCAGCGCCGCCCCACCACCCGACCGCCGGCCGTTCGGGCGGGCGGCCCGGGCTTCCCCGCGCCGGGCCCGCAGCGGCCTGTGCAACCCAGCCCCGCGGCGGCGGGACTTCGCCGGGCGTCCCCACGCCGGGCGTCCAGCACCGCCATCTCGTACCGGCCCCACCCGGACCCCGCGGCCGACGGAGGGGACCGGCCCGAGCCGATGCCCGGCGCACGGCCGGGTTCCGCCTGCTCGCCGCGTACGACGATGCCCGCTGACGGGGGCCTGGCGCCCGGGCCCGGGGGCCACCCGGCCCCGGGGCGGGGCCCCCCCCCCCCCCCCCACCCCGCCCCGCGGGCCCCCCCCCCGCCCCCGCCGCGGGGCGGCCGGGGCCGCCCCGGGGGGGGGGGGGCGGGCGGCCGGGGCCCCCCGGGGCCCCCGGGCCGGTGCCCGCCCCGCCTACCCCACCCGTACCGCGATGCCCGCCGCGCGCATGTCGTCCACGGCGCGCTGCGAACGTTCCAGGGCGCCCTCCACCTGGGGCTTGTAGAGGCGGTCGGCGGTGATGCTGATCTGGAACCGGTGGGTGGCGATCCCGTTCGTGGCCAGGTCGATGAGGCGTTCCGCGCAGCCGTCGGCCTTGTCCACCTTCGTACTGGTGCCCTGCCGGTGGGAGCACGGGCTCGCCGTGAGGTTGCTGATGACGAGCTGGTGCGTGGTGAGGCCGGTGGCGGGGTCCGTCTGGCCGGCGGCCAGGGCGCTCGTGGTGGCCGCGCTGCCCCCGCCCACGAACAGCAGGGCGCTCTCCAACTCGTCGATGAGTTGGTCCTCGGCGTGGTCGCTGCGGGACTGTGCGGTCGTCTGGCTGCTGAAGGTGCCGATGGCCGTGCCGCCCAGCGCCGCGTCCAGAGTGACGCTGAACCCGGGGTGGGCGGTGACCTGGTCGCCCGGCTCGAAGTGGGTGCGCTGGACGGTGGGCTGCTCGGGGTGGTGCAGCATCCGCAGGACCGCGTCGTTGCCGACCGCGCCCTGGAGCGCGAGCAGGCCCCGCCCGCCGGCGGGCCGTTGCTCGACCGCCGGCCGGGGCGCGCCGGGCCGGCCCGCCTCCTCACGCCGGTCGCCCGGCACGGTCCTGCGGTGGGTGCGCACGGGCCCCAGCCCCCTCCGTCGAACTGCCGCCGGCTCCCTGTCTACCGCCGGTGGCCGGGGCGCGGCAGGCGCGCGGGGGACACGGTGGGGGCAGCGCCGTTGTCCCGCAGGGGCCGCGCCCGGCTCCGGAGGGCAAACCCCGGCGCACCCGCCCGGCACCGCTCGCCCGCCCGGCGCGCAGCCCGCCGCAGCGGCCGGCTCACGGCGGCCGACTCACGGCGGCCACGTCACAGCGCCCGCCGTCCCCCTGACCAGCCCCGAGACGGGCATCAGGGACAGCCCTGATGCCCGCGCCGGGCCCGGCATGTGACGATCGGGGGCATGACCGCCGCAGCGCCCCCCGCCGAACCGCCCCTGCGCAAGCTCTACCGCAGTGCGGAAGGCCGGATGCTCGGCGGCGTCGCCCGGGGGCTCGCCGGGCACCTCGGGCTGCCGGTCTCCTGGGTGCGGATCGTCTTCGCGGCGATGCTGCTCGCCGAGGGCTTCGGCGTGCTGCTGTACGCCCTGTTCTGGTTCGTCGTACCGCTGGGCGTCGGCGGCGTCGAGGCCCCCAGGCCCGCCCCGGTCACCGGCCCCGACGGCAAGCGCAGGCTGCTGGCCAGGCGGCCCGAGAAGGGGCAGATCTTCGCCCTGATCACGGTGGTGGCCGGCATGGCCATCTTCGTCAGCAGCTTCGAACTCGGCCGGGCCAACGCGTACGTGTGGCCGCTGCTGTTGATCGGCGCGGGCGTCGCGCTGGTGTGGCGGCAGGCGGACAACGCGCGGCGGTCCCAGTGGGTGCAACTCAGCCGCAGCAAGCGGGTGCTGCCGCTGGCCCGCGGCGCGGCCGGCGTCGTGCTGGTGTGCGCGGGGGCCACCGGCATCGCGGTGATGCAGGGTTCGGCCCGGCACCTGGGCGCCGTGCTCCAGGCGGCGCTCGCGGTGGTGGTCGGCATCGCGCTGCTGGCCGGCCCGTACCTGGTGCGGATGGCCCAGGACCTGTCCGAAGAGCGGCTGATGCGCATCCGCGCCCAGGAGCGGGCCGAAGTCGCCGCCCACGTCCACGACTCGGTGCTGCACACGCTCACCCTGATCCAGCGCAACGCCGAGGACTCCCGCGAGGTCACCCGTCTCGCCCGGGCCCAGGAGCGCGAACTGCGCGCCTGGCTCAACCGGCCCGAGGGCCGCGGCAAGGACGAGGCCGACGAGCCGGCCACCCTCGCCGACGCGGTCAAACGCGCGGCGGCCGAGGTGGAGGACTACCACGGGGTGCCGGTCGAGGTGGTCTGCGTCGGCGACTGCCCGCTGGACGAACGCCTGGTGGCACAGATGCAGGCGGCGCGCGAAGCGATGGTCAACGCGGCCAAGTACGGTGGCCAGGGCGGCGCCGTGCAGGTCTTCGCCGAGGTGGAGGGGCGTACGGTCTTCGTATCGGTACGGGACCGCGGCCCCGGCTTCGACCTGGACGCGGTGCCCGACGACCGGATGGGCGTCCGCGAGTCGATCATCGGCAGGATGCAGCGCAACGGCGGCACGGCACGGCTGCGCTCCGCGCCGGACGGGGGCACCGAAGTGGAACTCGAAATGGAGAGGGTCGCGACATGACCGAAGGCGTGACGGGCACCGGCGGCAGTGGCGGCATCGGCGGCACGGGTGGCGCGAGCGAGGGGGAGCGGCACGTACGGGTCGTCCTCGTCGACGACCACCGGATGTTCCGCACCGGCGTGCAGGCCGAGATCGGGGCGACCGACCGCACCGGCGTGGAAGTGGTGGGCGAGGCCGCCGACGTGGACCAGGCCGTCTCGGTCATCGCGGCCACCCGCCCCGAGGTGGTGCTGCTGGACGTGCACCTGCCCGGCGGCGGTGGCGTGGAGGTGCTGCGCCGCAGCACGGCGCTGATGAGCGACGCGACGAACCCGGTGCGGTTCCTGGCGCTCTCGGTCTCCGACGCGGCCGAGGACGTCATCGGCGTCATCCGCGGCGGCGCCCGCGGCTACGTCACCAAGACCATCACCGGCGCCGACCTGGTGGACGCGGTCTTCCGGGTACGGGACGGGGACGCGGTGTTCTCGCCCCGCCTCGCCGGCTTCGTGCTCGACGCCTTCGCCTCCACCGACGCGCCGCCGATCGACGAGGACCTGGACCGGCTGACCCAGCGCGAGCGCGAGGTGCTGCGGCTGATCGCGCGCGGCTACGCGTACAAGGAGATCGCCAAGCAACTCTTCATCTCGGTGAAGACGGTCGAGTCCCACGTCTCGGCGGTGCTCCGCAAGCTCCAACTCTCCAACCGCCACGAACTCACGCGCTGGGCGACGGCTCGCCGGCTGGTCTGAGCGGCGGCGGGCTGGGTGGCCGCTCGGTCGTACGGTGCCGTCTGGCTGTCCGGTAGCGGAGGTTGTACGGCCGCTGGCCCGCGGCTGGGCGGGCTGCCGGCACGGCCAGCGGGTCCCGGGTGCGTACGCACGCGATGGGGTGTGTCGAAGGCGGTAGCCGACGCCCAGCACCGGCCTCGCGCGCGTACACGTACACGTACACGTACACGTACACGTACACGTACACGTACGGGAGACGTATCAGACCGGCCCTGGGGTTACCTCTTGCACCAACCCCGCGCGCGTACGCACGCGGGGTTGGTGCTCCCGGCGCCCGTCTCAGGGGCGGTAGACCGTACCGGGCTCGGGCACGGCCGGCGCCATGAGCTGGGGGACCGTGACGAAGGTGAACCCGCGCTTGTGCAGCGCGTCGATGATGCCGGGGACGGCCGGGACGGTGCCGTCGTAGATGTCGTGCAGCAGGATGATCCCGTCCCGGTCGGACTGGTCGAGCACCCGCTTGGTGATCAGCTTCGAGTCGGTCGTGGAGTAGTCCTTGGCGGTGACGCTCCACAGGATCTGGGAGAGCCCGAGTTCCTTGCTGACCTTGGAGACGTCCTTGTTGGTCCGGCCCTGCGGCGGGCGCATCAGGGTCGGCTTCTGCCCGGTGATCTCGGCTATCGCGTCCTGGGTGAGCGACAGTTCCTTGCGCGCCTGCTCCGGCTTGAGATCGGTCAACCGGGGGTGCGACCAGGTGTGGTTGGCCACCTCGTGGCCCTCCTGCGCGATCCGGCGCACCAGGTCGGGGTGCTTCTTCACGTGGTTCTTGCCGAGCAGGAAGAACGTCGCGGGGACCTTCTTCGCCTTCAGCGTGTCCAGCAGCTTCCCGGTGTCCTTGCCGGGGCCCGCGTCGAAGGTCAGCGCGATGCACTTGGCCTTCGCGCAGTCCACCGAGCCCAGCTTGCCCTTGGCGTCGTCGCCGGCGCTCGACCGCGCGGAGGCGGGCGAGGTCGCGTCGTCCTGCTCGGACGAACAGCCGCTCAGCGCCAGCGACAGGGCGAGCACCCCGGCCGCCGCCACCGCCGTACCGGACGCCCCGAGCCGCCGCCGGGAGCGCCGTCCTCCCGCGCCGTCGGGCGCTGCGGCCGTGCTGGCCGCGGTGGCCGGGGCGGCGGGCGCGGCCGGGGCGGATTCCGCGGCGGCGGGCGTGCCGGATATGACAGGTTCAGAGCGCATGCGGAGAACTGTATAAGTCAGGTATACACAATGTTCATACCGCCCCCTCCTGCCGTTATCCGGCCGCGACCTGTGGCCCGCCGGGGCCCGGGCGCCCGGGGCTGCTCCGGGTCGGGAGCGTGCGGCGGCTGCCGTGCTGGAGGTGGGTGGCGGTGCCGGGGCGGGGCGCGGAGAAGGCGCCGGGCCGTGTGCGTGGGGCCCGGGGCGTGCGGGCGTGGTGCGGGCGCCGCAGGGGTGCGGCGGGGGCGCGGGCCCGAAGTGTTGTGGGCCAGGATTGTCAGTGGCCTCGCTTAGCGTGCCGGCATGGACTCCCTGACCCGCGGCCGGTTGAGTCACGACCGCTATTGCGAAGAGATCGTCGTCCAGACCGGCCTGTTGCGGGCCGCCATCACCGAGGCCGACATGACGGCCCCGGTGCCCTCCTGCCCCGGCTGGAACGTGGGCCAACTGCTCCGGCACCTCGGCGGCGGCCAGCGCTGGGCGGAGGAGCTGGTGCGCACCCGGGCCGCGGCGCCGCCGCCCGACGACCACTTCCGCGACCTGACTCCGTACGGGAACGAGGACGCCGCCGAGCTCGACGGCTGGCTGGCCGAGTGCGCGGGCGGGCTCGCGGACGCGCTGCGCGAGGCGGGCCCCGACGCCGCGGGGTGGACGCCCGTCCCGGGCCGGACCGCGGCGTTCTTCGCCCGGCGGTTCGCGCACGAGACGGTGATCCACCGGGCCGACGCGGAGCTGGCCATCGGCGCCGCGTACGCGCTCGACCCGGAGGTCGGCCGGGACGCGCTGGAGGAGTGGCTTGAGCTCGGTTCGCTGCCGATGATGCTCGATGTCCACCCCGCCCAGCGCGAGTTGCTCGGCCCGGGCCGCACCCTGCGCCTGCATGCCACGGATCTGCCGGCCACGGGCCCGTTTGCGTCGGATCTGCCGGCCACGGACTCGGCGGTCACGGGCCTGCCGGCCACCGCCGGGGCCGGCCGCGACTGGCTGGTGGACCTCACCGGCGGGGCGATCACCTGGCGCCGCTCGGCCGAGCCCGCGGCCGTCACCCTGCACGCCCCGCTGACCGACCTGCTGCTGATCGTCTACCGCCGCCGCCCACCCGCCCCGGGCCCCGAGGTCCGGATCACCGGCGACACCGCCCTGCTCGACTTCTGGCTGGACCGCGTCAGCTTCGGCTAGGGCGCCGGAGCGGGGGAGGGGAGGATCAGGATGCGTGGGACGGTCGCCATCGGGCACGCCGTGCGCCGCGTGTGGCCCATGCGCCGTGTGTGCTCCGTGCGTCCGGCGCCCCGCGCGCGAGGGCGGAGGCGGGAGCGAGGCCGCCCGGGCCCCGTGCCGTGGCTACGCCGGGTCTGCCACCCAGCTCCCGTGGAACCCCAGCGGCACCCGTACGGGGAGTTGGACGCGGGCCAGCGGCGCGGCCGTGAAGTCCTGGGCGGCCAGGATGACCAGGTCCGTCGCGCCCCGGTCGGGGTCGTGGGCGTACGCGAGCACGTAGCCGTCGTCCTCCCGCCGGCCGTGCCCAGGGCCGCGCCCGTGACCTGCCGCACCAGGCCGGGGGCCCGCGCCGGGGGCCGGCTCCCGCGGTACGAACACCGGCTCGCTGACCGCCGCGCCGCGCGGGAAGCGGTGCACCTCGCTGGTGCCGCGCAGCAGGTCCTGCTTGATCAGGGTGTTGGTGAAGGCGTGGTCGGGCGGGGTGTCGCCGAGCCCGCCGTAGGCCCGCCACATGTCAGCGGCGAAGGCCGTGTACGCGTACCGGTGGGGCCGCGTCACCAGGTCCTCGCGCAGCCGCGGGAACTCCTGCGGCCGGTCGTCCAACTGCCGCTCCACCGCCCGCCCGTGCCGCAGGTCGATCGTCCAGCGGTGCAGCGTCGGCGGCCCCGCGGCGGCCGGGCCGCCCCTGCCGTTCCCCGCGGCGTAGAACGGCGCGGGCATCGACGTGACGTCCACCACGATCCGGTCGCCGTCGTCGTACGCGTTGAGCGTGTGCGAGAAGTAGAAGGGCTCCACCGGGAACCAGCGGACCTTGCCGCCCTCGCGCGGCAGCACCCCGATCCGGGTCGGGTGCCGCCGATTCCAGGTGTACGGCACCGACTCGCCGCGCGCCGCGGCCTCCGCGTCGAAGGTCACCGGCACGTCGAAGAGCACCACGTGCCGCTCGGTCAGCGCGAAGTCGTGCATCATCGGGCTGTCAGCCACCGGCACGTCCGTGGACCTGGCCACCCGGCCCGCCCCGTCCACCACCAGATGCCGGACGAAACCCCAGGTCACGTCGTACGCCACGGCGTGCAGCTCATCGGCCCACGCGTCGTACTTGGTGTGCGCGGTGAAGGCGCCGCGCAGCGAGCCCCCGAAGTCGTACGGGCCGACCGTACGCAACTCCTCGTCCAGCTCGTACGGCAGCGGCCCGCTCTCCTGGAGCGCGAGCACCTTGCCCTGGAAGCCGATGACGTGCGTGTTGGCCGCGAAGTCGGCGGCCGGTTCCGGCCACGGGTAGGGCTCGCCCAGCTTCTGCGCCACCGACCGGGCGCGCACCCACCGGTTGCGGTACCACTCGGCCCGCCCGGCCCGCAGCCGCACGCCGTGCACCATGCCCTCGCCCTGCATCCAGTGGTGCGCCGTCGGGTCTTCGAGCCCGAGCACGTTCGGCCCGTTGCGCAGGTAGCGGCCGTCCAACTCGCGCGGGATGCGCCCGACGACCGGCAGGTCGTGGGCGGTGACCTCCTCCGTCACCGGTGCGTACGCGCCTTCGAGGAAGGGCCGGCGGCCCCGCCCCGCGCTCCCCGCGGGCCGCACGCCCGTCCCCGCGCCCCGCCGGGCCCCGGGCGCGGCACTGGCCGAAGCCGCCCCCCCCCCCCCCCCCCCCCCCCCCCCCCCCGCCCCCCCCCCCCCCCCCCCCCCCCCGGCCCCCGGGGGGGGGCGCGCGGCCCGCGCAGCCCC
>NZ_JBEHZD010000366.1:0-8424 GCF_040240285.1 Streptomyces sp. HSW2009
TACATTATACGCCCACCACCTACATAAACACAAGGTGTAGCGGCGGCAGCGTCATATGTTTATAAGAGACCGGGGCGGGGGGGGGGGGCGCCGGGGGGGGCGCGGGCGCCGCCGACGGCATCCGTGCCGCCGGCGGCGACGGTCGTGAGGTCCGCGTGGTGTTCGACGGTGCTGCCGGCCACCTGTAGCCCCTCGGTCACCTGGCGGTCGTCGCTGCCGACGAGGGCCCAGCGGGCGGGTGGCGGCTGCTCGTCGGGAGCGGCGACGGTCACCCAGTCGAGCTGGTACAGGTCCTCGTTCGAGGCGGCGCGGCCGGTGGTGAGGTGTTGCGCCGCGAGGGGGCGTACGGTCAGCGCGGCGATGCTGGCGACCGGGGCGCCGGTCGGGTCGGCCAGCTCCAGGGCGATGGTGTCGGGGCCCGTCGGGGTGAGGCACACCCGCAGGGCGCGGGCCCCGACGGCGTGCAGGCGTACGCCCGACCAGGAGAACGGCAACCCGATGCCGCCGTCGTCACCGTCCGGCTCGCGCAGGGCAGTGGCGTGCAGGGCTGCGTCGAGCAGGGCGGGGTGCAGGGCGTACCCGTCGGCCGCCGAGTCCGTGTCGGGCAACCTGACCTCGGCCAGCAGCGTGTCGCCGGCCCGCCAGGCGGCTTGGACGCCGCGGAAGAGCGGGCCGTAGTGGTAGCCGCGTGCGGCGAGTTGCGCGTAGAGGTCGTCCGTGGCCAGCGGGGTGGCATCGCGCGGCGGCCACGGCTGGGTGGCGGTCCCGGTCGGCTGCGGCTGGCTGGGCGTGGGTGCCAGGGTGCCGGTGGCATGCCGGGTCCACGGTTCGTCGGGGGCCGCGGCCCGGTCGGGGCGGGAGTGGATGGCCAGTCGTCGGCGCCCGGTGTCGTCGGGGCCGTCCAGGGTGAGTTGGAGCTGTACGGCGCCGGCCCGGCCGGTGCCCGCTGCTGGCCGCAGGTGGAGCGGGGCTTCCAGGGTCAGCTCGTCGACGGTGTCGCAGCCTGCCTGGTCGCCGGCGCGCAGGGCGAGTTCCACGAAGGCGGTGCCGGGCAGCAGCACGGTGTCGAGCACGGTGTGGTCGGCCAGCCAGGGGTGGGTGGACAGCGACAGCCGTCCGGTGAGCACGTGCCGGTCGCCTTCGGCGAGGGCGACGGCGGCGCCGAGCAGCGGATGGTCCGCGGTCCGCAGCCCGAGCCCGTCGGCATCGGCCGCGCCGGGGGCGGCCGTCAGCCAGTAGGAGGCACGCTGGAAGGGATAGGTGGGCAGATCGACGCGGCGTGGCGCGTACGGTGCGAGGACCGGGGTCCAGTCGATGGTGACGCCGTGCACGTGGGCGGTGGCCGCGGCGGTCAGCAGCCGCCGCATGCCGCCCTGCGCACGCTGGAGTGAACTCATCGCCACCACGCGAACGTCCGCGGCCTCGGCCGTCTGCTCGATCGCGGGCGTCAGCACCGGGTGCGGGCTGACCTCGACGAAGACGGTGTGTCCGGCCCTGAGCAGGGCCGTGGTGGCGCGTTCGAACTCCACGGTGGAGCGCAGGTTGCGGTACCAGTAAGCGGCGTCGAGGTCGGTGCCGGCCAACGGTTCGCCCGTGACCGTCGAGTACAGCGGCGTCTCGGTCGGCCCGGGCCGTACGTCGGCGCGCGCGGCCACCAGGTGCTCTTCGACGTCCGCCACCTGGGGCGAGTGCGAGGCGTAGTCGACGGGCAGCGGCCGGGTCCGTACCTGCGCGGCCTCCAACAGGGTGCGCAACTCGGCCACGGCGTCCGGCACGCCGGCGACCACCAGCGACCGCGGCCCGTTGACCGCGGCCACCTCCACCGCGCCGCCGCAGCGGGCGAGCAGCGGCGCGAGTTCGGCCTGCGACGTGCCGACCGACAGCATGGCGCCGCGTCCGGCGATGGCCCGCAGCGCCTGGCTGCGCAGGGCCACCACCCGGGCCGCGTCGGCGAGGGTGAGTGCGCCGGCCACGTGGGCGGCGGCGATCTCACCCTGGGAGTGGCCGATCACCGCGGCCGGCCGCACCCCCAGCGACCGCCACACCGCGGCCAGCGACACCATGACGGCGAACAGCGCCGGCTGCACCACGTCGACCCGCTCCAGCGACGGCGCGTCAGGCTGTTGCCGCAGCACGTCGAGCAGCGACCAGTCGATGAAGGGGGCGAGCGCGTCGTGGCAGTCCGCGACGGCGGCGGCGAAGACCTCGGACTCCTGCAACAGGTCGGCCGCCATGGCGGCCCACTGCGAACCCTGCCCGCCGAAGACGAACACGATCGGGCCGGGTGACACGGCCGCGCCGGTGACCAGGGTTGTGCCAGCGACGGGGTCGTCCGCTGCGGGATCGCCGGCCGCGGGCTCGATCACCACGGGCTTGGTATCCGCAGCCTTGGACACTACGGGCTCGGCCGCTGCGCCCTCGGCCGCGTTCACCCCTGCGGGACGCGCCTCCCCCTCAGCCGTCCCGCCATCGGCCGTCTCACCGTCGCCCGTCTCACCTTGGGACACAGGGCCGAGCGCGGCGAGCGCCGTAAGGAAGCCGTCCGTGTCGCGGGCCAGGAGGACCGCCCGGTGGTCGAAGTCCGTACGGGTGGTGACCAGCGAGTACGCCACGTCGGCGGGGCGCAGTCCGGGGTTGGCCAGGAGCGCCGCGTGCAGCCGTACGGCCTGGTCCCGCAGGGCCGTCGCGGTCCGGCCCGACAGGGTCCAGGGCAGCGGCGTCGGCTGGTCGGCCCGGTGGGTTGGCTGACTGCCCGGGGGCGGTCCCGGTGGCGTCGCCGGGCCGCCGACAGGGACGTCGTCACGCGACGGGGACACGGCCGGGGCCAGGGCTGGGGTTACGTCTGGGGCCGGGGTTGGGGCTGAGGCTGGGGCACCCTGTTCCAGGACGTCACCCTGTTCCAGGACGAGGTGGGCGTTGGTGCCGCTGACGCCGAAGGAGGAGATGCCGACCCGGCGGGGCCGGCCGGTCCGTGGCCAGTCGATCGGCTCGGTGAGGAGTGAGACCGCGCCGGCCGACCAGTCGACGTGCGGTGAGGGTTGGTCGACGTGCAGAGTGCGGGGCAGTTCGCCGCGGCGCATGGCGGTGACCATCTTGATCACGCCGGCGACGCCAGCGGCTGCCTGGGTGTGTCCGAGGTGGGACTTGATCGAGCCGAGCCACAGCGGCCGGTCAGCGGGTCGGCCCTGCCCGAACACGGCGAGCAGGGCGTGCGCCTCGATCGGGTCACCGAGGGCGGTGCCCGTGCCGTGCGCTTCCACCGCGTCGACGTCGGCCGGGGTCAGCCCGGCCTGGGCGAGAGCCTGCCGGATGACGCGCTCCTGGGCCAGCCCGTTGGGCGCGGAGAGCCCGTTGCTGGCACCGTCCTGGTTGACGGCGCTGCCCCGGATCAGCCCGAGTACGGGGTGGCCGTTGCGGCGGGCGTCCGACAACCGTTCCACGAGCAACAGGCCGGCCCCCTCCGACCAGGCCGTGCCGTCGGCCGCGGCGGCGAACGGCTTGCACCGGCCGTCGGGGGCCAGGCCGCGCTGCCGGGAGAACTCGCCGAAGGTGGCCGGGCTCGACATCACCGTCACCCCACCGGCCAGCGCGAGGTCGCACTCACCCTGTCGCAGCGCCTGGCTGGCCCAGTGCAGGGCGACCAGCGACGAGGAACAGGCTGTGTCGATCGTGATGGCCGGGCCTTCGAGCCCGAGGGTGTACGCCACCCGGCCGGAGGCGATGCTGCCCGCGCTGCCGTTGCCCAGGTAGCCGTCCACGCCCTCGGGGGTGTGACTGAGCCGCGCGGAGTAGTCCGCGTACATGAGTCCGGCGAAGACGCCCGTCCTGCTGCCGCGTGCGGTGTGCGGGGCGATGCCGGCGCGTTCGAACGCCTCCCAGGCTGTCTCCAGGAGGAGGCGTTGTTGCGGGTCCATGGCGAGCGCCTCGCGCGGCGAGATGCCGAAGAACTCCGGGTCGAACCCGTCGACGCCGCGCAGGAAACCACCCTCGCGCACGTACGAGGTGCCCGCGTGATCGGGGTCCGGGTGGAACAGCTTCTCCAGGTCCCAGCCGCGGTCGGTGGGGAAGGGTGTGATGGCGTCGGCGCCGCCGGTGACCAGCCGCCACAGGTCATCGGGCGTGTCGATGCCGCCGGGGTAGCGGCAGCTCATGCCGACGATGGCGATCGGTTCGTCGGAGGTGCGCGGGGCGGGTGCCAACGGGCGCACGGCGTCGGGCAGGTCGAGCACGGCCGTCCGCAGATGTCCGGCCAGCGCAGTGGCCGATGGGTGGTCGAACAGCACGGTGGCAGGCAGCCGCAGACCGGTCGCGGCGTTGAGCCGGTTCCGCAGCTCCAGCGCAGCCAGCGAATCCAACCCCAGTTCACTGAAGGCCCGGTCGGGGTCGATGCCGTGCGCCCCGCCGTGACCGAGCACGGCCGCCGCGTGCGTACGGACCAGGTCCACCAGGAGCCGCGTCTGCTCGGCGACGGACAGCCCGGTAAGCCGTCGGGCGAGTCCGCGACCGGCCCCCGCGGCCCGTACGGGGCGGGCCCTGCGGGGCGCCGCGGGTAGCAAGTCCCCTAGTACGGGCGGCAGTTCGTCGCCGAGGCCGCGCAGTACGGTCAGATCGCAGCGGAGCGGGGCGAGTACGGGCTCGGCGCGGCCGATGGCTGCGTCAAAGAGGGCGAGCCCCTGGGCCGTATCGAGCGGCAGCACGCCCGCGCGGGTCATCCGGTGCCGGTCGGCGTCGCTGAGGCCGGCGGTCAGTTCGCTGCGCTCGTCCCACAGCCCCCACTGGAGCGAGTGGGCCGGCAGGCCGCGGGCCTGCCGGTGAGTGGCGAGCGCGTCGAGGGCGGCATTGGCGCTGGCGTACCCGGCCTGGCCACGGTTGCCGATCAGCCCGGCCGCGGAGGAGAACAGCACGAACACCGACAGGTCCCGGCCAGCGGTGAGGTGGTGCAGGTGCAGGGCAGCATCGACCTTGGGGCCGAGCACCCGATCCACCCGCTGGGGCGTCTGGGCCGTCAGCAACCCGTCGTCGACCACTCCGGCCAGGTGCAGTACGCCCGTCAGTGGGTGTGCTGCCGGGATCGCAGCCAGGACCCCGGCGAGTTCGGCGCGGTCTGCAACGTCGCACGCGGCCAGGGTGACCCGGTCAGCGCCGCTGGCCAACAACTCCGTACGCAGCGCTGCCGCGCCGGGCGCCTGCGCACCGCGCCGGGAGACCAGCAGCAGGTGGCGTACGCCGTGGGCGCTGACCAGGTGCCGGGCGAGCAGGGCACCGATGGCACCGGTGCCGCCGGTGATGAGCACGGTGCCTTCGGGGGTGAGGCCGGGGGTGGGTGCGGGAATGGCCTCGGGGGTGGCGTCGGGTGCGGCGGTGGGTGTGGGTGTGGGTGTGGGGTGCAGCCGTGGCACCAGCAACTTGCCGTCGCGCAGGGCAGATTCGGAGAGTGTGGTGGCGCGGACGAGGTGTTCCACCGGTACGTCGGCCGGGTGGAGGTCGTCACCCCAGAGGGAGGTGTCGACGGTGAGCAGCGCGAAGCGGTCGGGGTGTTCCGAACGGGCCGTCCGCAGCAACCCCCAGCAGGCGGCAGCGGCCGACTCAACCACCTCGTCACTGCCGGCGACGACCTCGGGTACGACGACGACCAGGCGGATTGCGGCGAACCTGGGCTCGTCGAGCCACCTGCGGCAGACGTCAAGCGTCTCGTGCACGGCATGGTGGACGGCTTCGGCGGCGGTGGTGTTGGGGTTGGGGTTGGTTGTGTTCGGGCTAGTGGTGGCGCCCGAGGTGGTGTCGACGGCGGCGGAGGCCGGCGGCTGGGCCGGCTGGAGCTGGTCGGGCTGGGACAGGTCGGGCTGGGATGGATCCGAGGGGGTTGGTCCGACCGGGGGGACGTTCGTCAGGGTGTCGAGTAGGGGCAGCAGGACCGTGTCGGGGGTGGGTGCGCCGGAGTCCAGGGCTGCGGCGAGGTCGTCGAATCCGTCGTACGTGACGGCGTCGAGCGCCGTGGCCAGGGGTTCGCCGCCGGTCGCGCTGACCACTGCCCAACGCGTCACCTGCGGCCCGGCAGCGGGTTCGGCCTCGGCCGGCGCGACCCAGTCAAGGGTGAACAACCCGCCGGCCGCCTCACTCCCCACCGAGCCGGCCGGCTCCGGGGCCGACGGGGCACGCACCAGCAGGGTATCGACACCCAGTACGGGCTGCCCGGACTCGTCGGCGACGTCCAGCGTCAGGGTGTCGGGGCCGGTGGGCAGCAGGCGTACGCGCACGGTACGGGTGTCAGGGGTGGACAGTTCCACTCCGTGCCAGGAGAACGGCAGCCGCGGCGGGGCCGGCTCGGCGGCGTCCTGAGCGGAGTCCTCGGCGGGTGCGATGAGGCCGAGCGGGTGCAGGGCGGCGTCCAGCAACGCGGGGTGCACGCCGAACCTGCCGCTCCCACCCTGTACGGCATCCTCCGGCAGGGCGACCTCGGCGAAGAGCTCGTCCCCGCGCCGCCACGCGGCCCGCAGACCTCGGAAGGCGGGTCCGTACGCCACTCCGGCGTCCGCCGCCTCGTCGTAGAAGCCCGCGACCTCGACCGGTGTGGCATCGGCCGGCGGCCAAATGCCAAGGTCAGGGGCGGCGTACGCGGCGCCCCGCGGCGTCGTGACGCCGAGCGGGGCGAGCGTGCCGGAGGCGTGCAGGGTCCACGGGGCGTCGGGCTCGTCGGGGCGTGCGTGGATGGTGAGGGTGCTCCGGCCGTCCTCGCCAGCCGCCGCGACGGTCACCTGAACCTGGGTGCCGACCGACTCGGTGAGCACCAGGGGCGTAAGCAAGGTGAGTTCTTCGACGACCTCACACCCGGTGTGTTGGCCGGCGTGCAAAGCAAGCTCCAAAAACGCCGTACCCGGCAACAACACCCGCCCCAACACCACATGATCCCCCAACCACCCCAACACACCCAACGACAACCGCCCCGAAAACACCCAACCCCCACCACCAGCCAACCCCACCACCACACCCAACAACGGATGACCCACCCCCACCACACCCAAACCACCCACATCCCCCACCCCACCACCCGACTCCAACCAAAAACGCCGCCGATCAAACCCATACACCGGAACATCCACCAACCCACCCACACCAACACCGGCGCCCACACCAATGCCGGCACCGGCACCGGCACGCAACAACCCACCCCAATCAACCCCCACACCCCCCACAAACAACCGACCCAACGCCTCCAACACACAACCCACCTGACCCCGACCACGCCGCTGCGACGCCACCACCAACACACCAGAACCAGCAACATCGGCTTCAGCTTCGGCTTCGGCCTCCACACACTCCAACACCATCGGCGTCAACACCGCATCCGGACCCACCTCCACAAACACCGACACCCCCACACCCCGCATCACCGACACCACATCAACAAACCGCACCGCCTCCCGCACATGCGACACCCAATACCCCGGATCACTCAACACCTCCAACGACAACACCTCACCCGACACCTCCGACACCAACCCCAACACCGGCTCCCGAAACACCAACCCCGACACCACCTCACCAAACTCCACCAACACCGGCTCCATCGCCACCGAATGAAACGCATGCGACACCCCCAACCACGAACACCGCCACCCCCGCACCCCACACTCCCGCTCCACCCAACCCAACCCCACACCACTCCCCGACACCACCACACTCCCCGGACCATTCACCGCCGCCACCTCCACACACCCCAAACCCGACGGCAAACCACCCAACAAACCCAACACCTCACCCTCCCCCACACCCACCGCCAACATCCCCCCACCACCCACCAAACCACCCATCAACCGAGCCCGAGCACCCACCAACACCGCCGCATCCCGCAACGACAACACCCCCGCCACAAAAGCCGCCACCACCCCACCCAACGAATGACCCGCCACCACACCCGGCACCACACCCCACGACTCCCACAACCGAAACAACGCCACCTCAAACGCAAACAACACCGGCTGCGCCACACCCGTACCCCCCACATCCACCCCCACATCACCCACACCCAACACCACATCCCGCACCGAAAACCCCACCAACCCCTCCCCCTCCAACACCCCACACACCTCATCCAACGCCCCCGCAAACACACCAAACCCCTCATACAACTCCCGCCCCAAACCCCAAAACTGCGACCCCTGACCCGAAAACACCATCCCCAACCCACCACCCACACCCACACCCACACCGCAACCAACACCCACACCGGCACCGGCACCGGCACCGGCACCGGCACCGGCAAAACCAGAACCCGAACCCGAACCAACCGAACCATCACCCACAACCACCACACCACCACTAACCCCAGCACCAGCACCAGCACCAGCACCAGCACCAGCACCAGCCGAACCCACCACACCCTCAGCCACCCCCCGCAAACCACCAACCAACTCCCCCACATCC
>NZ_JBEHZD010000367.1:0-8351 GCF_040240285.1 Streptomyces sp. HSW2009
TAAATGAGACGGCCACCCCCCCTATCTACACAAGTTGTAGCGTCGGCTGCGTCTGTTGTTATTACGTGCCTACATGTGCATACATGCGCGTACGGGCTGATGCGCGGGCCGGCCGATGCGGGCCGGCCGGCGGGACGGCGCAGGGCACTCGGCCGGCGGGGTGCGTACGGCACACGACCGGCGGGATGCACGCCGCGCGCGACGGACCGACAGCCCGGCAGCCCGACGACACCCGGTGCCAGCCGGCGCCACGCGGAGTCATGCAGGGCCACGCGGGGTCACCCGCGACCCCCACCCGCTCACAAAATCGCCGCCCCGGTTGTGCAACCAGCCGTCGTGGCCGTGCAACCGACGGGCCGGTTGCAGCGGATCGCCGTCTTTTTTCGCCTTCACGAAATCCCCATAAGGAACACAACACCCATACGCCAGCGCCTGGAAATTCAAATCGAGGCCCTTGCCCTTTTACGTACCCATATGGCAAGAGACGCAGATCACAGTGGGTTGGGGGTAACCATTCGCGGGGGTCGCGAGTCTAACTGTGTGGTGCTGGGACGTCTTGGGGGACGTTTCCAGACTTCGCGTGGCCGGGGCGACGTACCGGGGAGCTTTGAGCGGCCCTCCCGATATGTACGCGTCCCGGCAGTTCGCGGGCGCCTGGCCCTCGGGGCCAGCAAGGCTCCCGGCCGGGTCCCGTGGGGGGAATCCGTCACCGGGGAACAGAAAGCGCCCCGCTCCGACCCGTGGGGGGATCGGTAGTGGGGCGCTTTCGCCTTTCCGGCCGCCCCGGAAGCGGGCCGCCCGCGGGCGCCGAGACCCCCTCCCCACCCCGCACGCCGGGGCGCGTCGAAGCTCCCGCCCTCACTCCCCGTACACCGGCACCGCGCCCGCGCACGCCGGTTTCACTTTCTTCACGTCTGCGCACTCCGGCGCACCCTGACGCCCAGGCCACCGCGTCGCACTCGCCCCCTGGGCACCACGCCGCCACTCCTCCACTTGCGCATCCGCGCACCCCTCCGCACCCGCACGCCACGCAGCTCCGCGCCCACCCGTGATAAAAACTTGTACAACCGTCCCACTTTCTCAGGAGCTGCGATGGCCAACCCCTACGGCGCGCTGTTCGCCGCCCCCGGCGCGCGGGCCTTCTCCGCCGCCGGCTTCGTCGCCCGGATGCCGCTCTCGATGACCGGCATCGGGCTGATCACGATGCTGTCCGAACTGCGCGGGCAGTACGGCACCGCCGGTGCCGTCGCCGCCACGTTCACCCTCTCCATGGCCTTCGTCGGACCGCAGATATCCCGACTCGTCGACCGCTACGGGCAGCGCCGGGTGCTGCCACCGGCCACCGCGGTGAGCGTCGTCGCCCTCGGTCTGCTGCTGCTCTGCGCGCACTACGGGGCGCCGGTGTGGACGCTGTTCGTGCTCGCGGCCCTCGCCGGCTGCATGCCGAGCATGGCCGCCATGGTCCGGGCCCGCTGGACCGAGCTGTACCGCAGCTCGCCGTCGCTGCACACCGCGTACGCGCTGGAGGCGGTGGTGGAGGACGTCACGTTCATCGTCGGCCCGGTGCTCTCGGTGCTGCTGTGCACCGCGCTCTTCCCCGAGGCGGGCCCGCTGATCGCCGCCGCACTGCTGGCCGTGGGCGTCGCCCTGTTCGTCGTACAACGCGGTACGGAACCTCCGGTACGCCCGCGGGCCCGCGAGTCCGGCGGGTCCGCGCTGCGCGACGGGCCGCTGCTCGTGCTCGTCCTCACGCTGCTCGCCGGCGGCACGATCGTGGGCACGGTGGACGTGGTGAGCGTGGCCTTCGCCGACGAACAGGGCCGGCCGGGCGCGACCGGCGCGATCCTCGCCGTGTACGCCGTCGGGTCCTGCGCGGCGGGGCTCGCCTTCGGGGCCGTCACGCCCCGGATGCCGCTGCCGCGTCTGCTGGTGTGCAGCGTGCTTGGCACGGCCGCGACCACCCTGCCGTTCCTGCTGGTCAACGGCGTGCTCGGGCTGATGGTCGCGGTGTTCTTCGCAGGGGTCTTCTTCTCCCCCACGATGATCACGATCATGAACCTGATCGAGCGCACCGTCCCCGCGCACCGGCTGACCGAGGGCATGACCTGGGCCACGACCGGCCTCGCCGCCGGTGTCGCCGCCGGCTCCTCGCTCTCCGGCGTCATGATCGACGCCCACGGCCCGCGCGGCGGCTTCGCCGTGGCCATCACGGCGGGCGCGGGTGCGGCGGTCCTGGCGGTCCTGGGGTATCGACCGCTGACGCGGGCTATGGGGTTGGCCTCCGGCCCGGATGTGGTTTTGGCCTCCGGCCTGGAGGTGGCTTCGGATGGGGCTGTCGACCCGGGCCCGGGGGTGGCTTCAGGTGTGACTGCCGCCGCGGGCCCCGATGTGGTTTTGGCCTCCGGCCCGGAGGTGGCTTCGGGTGTGGTTTTGGCCTCTGGCCTGGGTGCGGCTTCGGATGGGGCTTCCACCCCGGGCCCGGAAGTGGCTTCCGCCTCCGGCCCGGAGGTGGGTTCGGGTGTGGCTTCCAACCCAGGCCCAGAAGTGGCTTCTGCCTCCGGCCCCGATGTGGCTCCCGCCGCCCCGCCCGCCGCGCCGGCTGACGACGCTCGCTGCGTGACCGGCTGACGCCGCGGCGTACGCCGTGGGAAGCGAGAAGCGGGATGTGGGATGCGGGACCGGTGTGCGGCCGGTGCCGGGTGCTCGCCCGGTCGGCCCTCCGGCCCGGGCCCCGGCGCCGGGCCCGGCTCCCATCAACCGCGTACGGGGGCGGCGCGTCCCGGTCCCCACCGCCCGGCCGACGGGGCACGGGCCGACGGGGTACGGTCACGGTTGCCGGGGCGCTGGCCCGTCGGGCCGGCCCCGTACGGAGTGGTCGGCGTAGCCGGGGTGGGCATCCCCGCGGCTGGCTCCGTGGCGTACCCGAGACAGGTCGTACGGAGAGATGTCGTACCGGGGCAGATCGCACCGGGCCCGGTCCGGCCGGCCGCAGCCCCGGGTCGGATCGCGGTCGGGCGGGAGCGCCCGGCCGCCGGGTGAGGAGAGCATGTCCTGAACGAACGTGAGGCGGCGCACCAGACCGACCACGGCGGGCCGGGGGCAGACGAAAGCGGCCCGGGCGGAAGCGGACCAGAAGGAGGCGGGCAAGGGGGAAGCCGCACCAGCGGCACCACACCGGCCGCCAGCCGCACCGCACCAGCCAGCAGCACCGCGCCCGCCGCCAGCCCCGCCACGCCAGCCACCGCGAACCGCACCACGCCAGCCACCCGCGGCACCACACCCCCCACCAGCCCCACCGCACCGGCCACCGACGGGCGGCGGGTCAAGGGGGAGCGGCGGCGGCAGGCGTTGATCGAGGCGACCTTGCGCGTCGTCGAACGGGACGGCGCCAGCGGCGTCAGCCACCGCACGGTGGCGCGGGAAGCCGGGCTGCCGACCACCTCGGCCACCTACTACTTCCGCGGCATCGACGACCTGCTGTGTGCGGCGCTCACCAGCGTGATGACCGAGGACGCCGCGCGCATGCGGCGCCTTGCGGCCGAGACCGGCGGCGGGGTCGACAGCCGCCGTTCGCTGGCCCGGCTCATGGCGGACGTGGTCGCCGCGCCCGGCCATCTGCTCGCCGAGTACGAGCTCTACCTGCTGGCCGCCCGCCGCCCGGAGCTGCGCGAGGTCACCCAGGTGTGGCTGGACGCCGCGGCCGACTTCGCCCGCGCCCACACCGACGACCCCGCCCGGGTACGGGTCGTTGTCGCCGCCATCGACGGGCTGCTGCTCCAGGCGCTGCTGACCGACACCCCGCCGGGGGCCGCCGAGTTCGAGGCGATGTTGCGCATGCTGCTCCCGCACGCCACGGACTGACCACCGGCGAGCAGCGTACGGGCCCGGCCGCACGCCCTGCCCCGGAACACCACGACGCCGGGCCGGGCCGGGGTGCGGCCCGCCCGGCGTGGCGGTAGTCATGAGCGTCAGTGGCTTGCGGTGGAGCACCCGGCGAGGAGTCGCACGCGGTCCGGCCGCCGCCCCTCGCCGTTCTGGGCTAGCGCTGCTCCACGGGGACGAAGTCGCGCTCGACGACGCCCGTGTAGATCTGGCGGGGACGGCCGATGCGCGAACCCGGCTCCTTGATCATCTCGTGCCACTGGGCGATCCAGCCGGGCAGCCGGCCGAGCGCGAAGAGCACGGTGAACATCTCGGTCGGGAAGCCCATCGCGCGGTAGATCAGGCCGGTGTAGAAGTCGACGTTCGGGTAGAGCTTGCGCTCCACGAAGTAGTCGTCGGCCAGCGCGTGCTCTTCCAGCTTCAGCGCGATGTCCAGCAGCTCGTCGGACTTGCCGAGCGCGGACAGGACGTCGTGCGCCGCCGACTTGATGATCTTCGCCCGGGGGTCGAAGTTCTTGTAGACGCGGTGCCCGAAGCCCATGAGCTTCACGCCGTCTTCCTTGTCCTTCACCTTGCGGATGAAGGTGTCGACGTCGCCGCCGGTGTTCTTGATGCCTTCCAGCATCTCCAGCACCGACTGGTTGGCACCGCCGTGCAGCGGGCCCCACAGCGCGCTGATGCCCGCCGAGATCGACGCGAACATGTTCGCGTGCGACGAACCGACCAGGCGCACCGTGGAGGTCGAACAGTTCTGCTCGTGGTCCGCGTGCAGGATGAGCAGCTTGTCCAGCGCACCGACCACGACCGGGTCCAGGTCGTACTCGGCGGCGGGCACCGAGAAGGTCATGCGCAGGAAGTTCTCGACGTAGCCGAGGTCGTTGCGCGGGTAGACGACCGGGTGGCCGACGGACTTCTTGTACGCGTAGGCGGCGATCGTCGGCAGCTTGGCGAGCAGCCGGATCGTCGACAGGTGGCGCTGCTTCTCGTCGAACGGGTTGTGGCTGTCCTGGTAGAACGTCGACAGCGCGCTGACCACGGACGACAGCATCGCCATCGGGTGGGCGTCGCGCGGGAAGCCGTCGTAGAAGCGCTTGACGTCCTCGTGGAGCAGCGTGTGCTGGGTGATCTCGTTACGGAAGGTCGCCAGCTCGTCAACGGTCGGCAGCTCCCCGTTGATCAGCAGGAACGCCGTCTCCAGGAAGGTGCTGCGCTCCGCAAGCTGCTCGATCGGGTAGCCCCGGTAGCGCAGAATGCCCTGCTCACCGTCGAGGTAGGTGATCGCGGACTTGTATGCAGCAGTGTTGCCGTATCCCGAGTCCAGGGTCACCAGACCGGTCTGGGCGCGGAGCTTGCTGATATCGAAGCCGCTGTCGCCGACGGTGCTCTCGATCACCGGGTAGGTGTATTCGCCGTCCCCGTGCCGCAGTACTACAGAGTTGTCGCTCACGTCATCCCTCACCGACGTTGTGCCTCTTCTTCGAGGTGCCCTGACTAGCTCTACCTTCCCCCATTTGGACGATGAACGTGCACTCGGGGTCGGCCATCGGACCTAATTGCGGCACTCAGTGCCGCCATCATGCCCATCCTGCCCCCTTATCTCCGATTCCGGAAACCCGGCGGGTACGGCCCGGGCCCCGCCACCACCCAGCCGGTGATCCAGCGCGGTGAACCGTCGGCCCGCGCTCACGGTGCGGACGGCCTGCCCCAGCGCCCGCCGGGAGCCCACCAGGACCACGAGGCGTTTCGCCCGGGTCACCGCTGTATAGAGAAGATTGCGCTGGAGCATCATCCAGGCCCCGGTTGTCACCGGTATCACCACCGCCGGGTACTCGCTGCCCTGCGAGCGGTGGATGGTCACCGCGTACGCGTGCGCCAACTCGTCCAACTCGTCGAAGTCGTACCCGACCTCCTCGTCCTCGTCCGTGCGGACCGTCAGCCGCTGCTCCTCGTTGTCCAGCGCGGTGACGACGCCCACGGTGCCGTTGAAGACGCCGTTCGCGCCCTTTTCGTAGTTGTTACGGATTTGCGTGACCTTGTCCCCGACGCGGAAGACGCGCCCGCCGAAGCGCCGTTCGGGCAGGTCGGGGCGGGCCGGGGTGATGGCCTGTTGGAGCAGGCCGTTGAGGGTGCCGGCGCCGGCGGGGCCGCGGTGCATGGGGGCGAGCACCTGGATGTCGCGGCGCGGGTCGAGCCCGAACTTCGCCGGGACGCGCCCCGCGGCCACGTCCACCGTCAACCGCCCGGCCTCCTCGGTGTCGTCCTCCACGAAGAGGAAGAAGTCCGGCAGGCCCTGGGTGAGCGGCGGCACGCCCGAGTTGATCCGGTGCGCATTGGTGACCACCCCGGACTGCTGGGCCTGGCGGAAGATCCGGGTCAGCCGGACGGCGGGCACCGGGCTGTCGGGGGCGAGCAGGTCCCGCAGCACCTCGCCCGCGCCCACCGAGGGAAGCTGGTCCACATCGCCGACGAGCAGCAGGTGCGCCCCCGGCGGCACGGCCTTGACCAGCTTGTTCGCGAGCAGCAGATCCAGCATCGACGCCTCGTCCACCACCACCAGATCGGCGTCGAGCGGCCGGTCCCTGTCGTACGCGGCGTCGCCGCCCGGCTTGAGTTCGAGGAGGCGGTGCACGGTGGACGCCTCGGCCCCGGTCAGCTCGGACAGCCGCTTGGCGGCCCGGCCGGTGGGCGCGGCGAGCACCACCTTGGCGTTCTTGGCCCGGGCCAGCTCCACGACCGAGCGGACCGTGAAGGACTTGCCACAGCCGGGGCCGCCGGTGAGCACGGCCACCTTCTCGGAGAGCGCGAGCCGCACCGCCTGCTGCTGCTCGGGCGCGAGGTCGGCGCCGGTGCGCCGGGCCAACCAGGCCAGCGCCTTGTCCCAGTCGACGTCCTGGAACGCGGGCATCCGGTCCTCCTCGCCGCGCAGCAGCCGGCGCAGCGACCCGGCCAGCGAGAGCTCCGCGCGGTGGAAGGGGACCAGGTAGACGGCGGTGACCGGCTCCCCTTCGGCGGGCCCTGGAACCGCCTCCCGCACGACCCCCTCCGGGTCTTCGGCCAACTCGCCCAGACACTCGATGACCAGGCCGGTGTCCACCTGGAGCAACTTCACCGCATCGGCGATGAGTTGCTCCTCGGGCAGATAGCAGTGGCCGTTGTCGGCGGACTGGGACAGCGCGTACTGGAGGCCCGCCATCACCCGGTCCGGGCTGTCGTGCGGGATGCCGACGGCCTGGGCGATCCGGTCGGCGGTGAGGAAGCCGATGCCCCAGACGTCGGCCGCGAGGCGGTAGGGCTGGTTGCGGACGACGGAGATGGAGGCGTCCCCGTACTTCTTGTAGATGCGCACCGCGATCGAGGTGGAGACGCCCACGCCCTGGAGGAAGACCATGACCTCCTTGATGGCCTTCTGCTCCTCCCAGGCGGCGCCGATCATCTTGGTCCGCTTGGGGCCGAGCCCGGGCACCTCGATCAGCCGCTCCGGCTGCTGCTCGATGACCTCCAGCGTCTCCACCCCGAAGTGCTCGGTGATGCGGTCGGCGATCCGCGGCCCGATGCCCTTGATGAGGCCGGAGCCCAGATACCGGCGGATGCCCTGGACGGTGGCGGGCAGCACCGTCGTGTAGTTCTCCACCGTGAACTGCTTGCCGTACTGCGGGTGGGAGCCCCAACGGCCCTCCATCCGCAGCGACTCCCCCGGCTGGGCACCGAGCAGCGAGCCGACGACGGTCAGCAGGTCACCGGAGCCCCTTCCGGTGTCGACCCGCGCGACCGTGTAGCCGTTCTCTTCATTGGAGTAGGTGATCCGCTCCAGGACCCCTTCGACCACCGCGAGCTTGAGCATGAGGCGACCGTACCGCCGGAGTCCGACACTCGTGCGAGCCTGTGGATAACTCCGCCACCCGCACCGCGACCAGGGCCGGGCGCAGCCGTCGCGTCGCCGTACTCCCGTCATGAAGCGCCAGGTGGCGGCCGTTTCGCGGCCGGCGGGCGGGGAGGCCGGGACTTCCGGGGGTGCGGGACTACGGGGAGAGGTTGCGGGGCTCCGGGGCCGCGGGGCCGAATTCCTGAAGGGGAGCGACAGGGCGGCCGTTCCCGAGGCGGAAGCGGCGGGGCCGGCTGTTCCTGAGGGGCCCGGCCAAGGACCAGACCCCTCAGGTTCCCCCTCCACTGGCTCCGCTCGAAATCCCCCCAGATTCCCCTCCGCAGGAGCCAGTGACAGTAACGACCCCCTGCGGCCGGGAAGGGTTGCACGATTTCTCGCTGTTATCTATCCGTTACGTGCGGTCAGCGGGTACGGGCTGCGGCGGGACGCGGCGCGGACTGCGGGAACGCCCGGTGGGCCGGCCCCGGGGGCGGCCCCCCCCCGGCGGCGGGCGGGGCCCGCGGCCCCCCGGCCCCGCGGGGGGTCCCTGGGGTGGCGTTTACACATGAGGCGCGGGCGCCGCTACGGCGTGTGTAGATAGGGGGGG
>NZ_JBEHZD010000368.1:0-8304 GCF_040240285.1 Streptomyces sp. HSW2009
CGCAGCACATCCGCACAACCCACCCAGTTCCCCACGGAACCCTGCACAGAGTCGAGGCATCCCCATGGCACGCTCCCACCCCACCCCCCCCCGGGGGGCCCGCGCCCCCCCCCCCCCCCCCCAAGCCGAGCCAGGGACTGGCCCGAGCCGAGCCGATGGGCCGGCCCGAGCGCTGCGCCGGTGGGACGGCACGAGTGCCGAGCCGGCGGGTGGGCTAAAGTGCCGCGCCGGTGGGCGGCCGGTGGAGGTTGGAGCCGGCCCGGGCAGCGGGCCGTGGCCCCTCCGGTGCTACTCCGCCTTCTTCTGTAGGCGCTCCATCGTCGCCTTGGCGCTCTCCTTGAGCATTTCGGCGACCTTGGCACTGTCCGGCGGCGTGGTGCTGGACGTGCTCGACGTGTAGTTGGACCACGAGGTCTGGTAAGTCATCCAGCCGTCCCGGATGCCGAGGATCACGTACTTGCCCTCGTCCTTGCCGTCCTTGTCCACCTGGGTCACGAGGTACGCCTCGTCGCCGATGCCCACGACCTCGTTGACCTTGTAGGAGTAGCTGGAGCTCTTCTGGTTCTTGTAGGCGCGGTACTGCGGGCCGAACTCGGCGGTCGGGTCGGTCTTGCGGTGCAGGCGGGCCGACGTCGCGAGCCAGGTGGACGAGTAGCCGGAGCTGGAGCCGCTGGGCTCGAAGTCGGTGTTGCAGTCCATCGAGTCGAGCGCCTCGTCCTCGGTGCCGTTCGCCTGCGGGTTCTCGCGGGTGGAGGAGGACGCTTCCTTGGTGAACCCCGCCGCCTCGATGGGCGCGTACTCGGTGATCTTGCACAGATTGCCGGTGAAGGCGTAGCCGCCGAGTTCCGGCTTGGGGTCGTCGTCGCCGAAGCCGCCGGTGGCGAAGAGGACGCCGGCCCAGACGGCCGAGGCCACCACGGCACCGCCGACCGCCCACAGCGGGCCGCGCCCCTTGCCGCCGGCGGCGGGGGCACCGGGAGCCGGTGCGCCGGGACCGTACCCGCCGGGAACCTGACCGGGGTAGCCGGCTGGCACCTGGCCGGGCCCGGCCTGCTGTCCTTGCTGCCCCGGCTGCATTCCGCCGGGCGTGGGCGGATACGCGTAGGGATTGGGTGCCTGACCGCTCTGCTGGCCGGGCGGCTGCCCGCCCGCGGGCTGGGGCGGGACGTTTCCGTACGGGTTCGCAGGTGGCTGGGCGTACGGATTGGGCTGTTCCCCCGGTATCGACATGGCGTGCACATTACCTGACAGACTGCACAGGGCCGGAGGCCGTACGGCGATTGTTTCGGGGCGGAGACAAACCGCCGCAGGGTGCTGTTTCGGCCGAGTTCCAGGGTGTTCCAGGGGCACGCCGAGGGAGGTGCCGACTGCTGTCGGCGGCTCGGGCAGCGGGTCCGGATGCTGCTGCCGCACCACATGCGGGCGCCCGCCCAAGGCCACACGAGTACACCAACCAAGCGCCCTCCGAACACGCCAAAGGCCCCGTACCGCCCGGGGAATCGGAGCGGTGCGAGGCCTGGCGAAGAATCCGCGAGCTAAGCGCGTCGCACCCGCGTGGCGAACAGGCCGCGTGCGACGCGATGTCGTGTTGCCCGCCCCTGGAGCGGTGCTCCGGGGCTGGTGGGACGACCGTCGGACGGCGCGGGAGAGAGGGCCCGCGGGGTCCGTACCGACGTTGAGAACGTAGCTCGGTCAAGCGCCGTGTCGTGAGGCGTGTCCGGCGGGCGTAGAGGTCGCTCCGCGGTCGTCACGCACGGTGTGCGGCGGGCCGCTCAAGGGCGTCGCCGCTGGTGAAGCAGTAGATCAGGCGCTCAGCGTGGCAACCTGGGCAGCCAGCGCCGACTTCTTGTTGGCAGCGGCGTTCTTGTGGATGACGCCCTTGCTGGCGGCCTTGTCGAGCTTCTTGGACGCCTCGCGGGCGGCCACGGTCGCCTTCTCGACGTCACCGGAGGCCACGGCCTCACGGGTCTTGCGGATGGCGGTGCGCAGCGAGGACTTGACGGCCTTGTTGCGCTGGCGCGCCTTCTCGTTCGTCTTGTTCCGCTTGATCTGGGACTTGATGTTCGCCACGAAAGAGCCTTTGCAGGTTCGTCGGATTTCTCGGTTGTTCTGGAGCGCCCGCTAAGGCGGCTGCGCAGACGTGCCGCACACCAGAGAGGTCACGAGGCACGGTCGTCCAGATTACCAGCAGGTGCTGTGGCGTCCCAATCCGGACGGCGGCGGCCACTCATGGGACGATGGACGGGACTATCACCACGTCCACCACGTCTCGCCCAGCTACTAGCTGCGTCTACTGGCTGCGTTCAATCACCGAATGGACCCCTGCGTGCCCGCGATCCCTACCCATGTACCGGAGCCGAGCCGTACCGACCCGGCTCTCGTCCGTAACTTCTGCATCATCGCGCATATCGACCACGGCAAGTCCACGCTCGCCGACCGGATGCTCCAGTTGACGGGTGTGGTGGACCAGCGGCAGATGCGCGCGCAGTATCTGGACCGTATGGACATCGAGCGTGAGCGTGGCATCACGATCAAGTCCCAGGCGGTCCGGTTGCCCTGGGCGCCCACCGGGGGCGAGCGCCAGGGCTCCACCCACGTCCTCAACATGATCGACACCCCGGGGCACGTGGACTTCACCTACGAGGTCTCCCGCTCGCTCGCCGCCTGTGAGGGCTGCATCCTGCTGGTGGACGCGGCCCAGGGCATCGAGGCCCAGACCCTCGCCAACCTGTACCTGGCGATGGAGAACGACCTCACGATCATCCCGGTGCTGAACAAGATCGACCTGCCGGCCGCGCAGCCCGAGAAGTTCGCCGCCGAGCTCGCGCACCTCATCGGCTGCGACCCGAGCGAGGTCCTGAAGGTCTCGGCGAAGACCGGCGAGGGCGTGCCCGAGCTGCTGAACCGGGTGGTGGACACCGTCCCCGCCCCGGTCGGCAACGCGGACGCCCCGGCCCGCGCGATGATCTTCGACTCGGTCTACGACTCGTACCGCGGCGTGGTCACCTACGTCCGAGTGGTCGACGGCCAGCTCAGCAAGCGCGAGCGCATCCGGATGATGTCCACCGGCGCCGCCCACGAACTCCTGGAGATCGGCGTCTCGTCGCCGGAGATGCAGGCGTCCGACGGGCTCGGCGTCGGCGAGGTGGGCTATCTGATCACCGGCGTGAAGGACGTGCGCCAGTCCAAGGTCGGTGACACCATCACCGCCTTCAGCAAGGGTGCCGAGGAGCCGCTCGGCGGCTACAAGGACCCCAAGCCGATGGTGTTCTCGGGCCTGTACCCGCTGGACGGATCGGACTATCCGGAGCTGCGCGACGCGCTCGACAAGCTCCAGCTCAACGACGCGGCGCTGGTCTACGAGCCGGAGACCTCGGCGGCGCTCGGCTTCGGCTTCCGGGTGGGCTTCCTCGGCCTGCTGCACCTGGACGTGATCCGGGAGCGGCTGGAGCGCGAGTTCGGCCTCGATCTGATCGCCACCGCGCCCAACGTGGTCTACCGGGTGATCATGGAGGACGGCGCGGAGCACGTCGTCACCAACCCGAGCGAGTTCCCCACCGGCAAGATCGACGAGGTGTACGAGCCGGTCGTGCGGGCCACGGTGCTCGCGCCCAGCGAGTTCATCGGCGCGATCATGGAGCTGTGCCAGGCCCGCCGCGGCACCCTGCTCGGCATGGACTACCTCTCCGAAGACCGCGTGGAACTGCGCTACACGCTGCCGCTCGCCGAGATCGTCTTCGACTTCTTCGACCAGCTCAAGTCCAAGACGCGCGGTTACGCCTCGCTCGACTACGAGCCCACCGGCGAACAGACCTCCTCGCTCGTCAAGGTCGACATCCTGCTGCACGGCGACAAGGTGGACGCGTTCTCCGCGATCACGCACAAGGACAAGGCGTACGCGTACGGCGTGCGGCTGGTCGCCAAGTTGCGCGAGCTCATTCCGCGGCAGAACTTCGAGGTGCCCATCCAGGCCGCGATCGGCAGCCGGGTCATCGCCCGTGAGACGGTGCGCGCGATCCGCAAGGACGTGCTCGCCAAGTGCTACGGCGGTGACATCTCCCGTAAGCGGAAGCTGCTGGAGAAGCAGAAGGAGGGCAAGAAGCGGATGAAGATGGTCGGCAGCGTGGAGGTGCCGCAGGAGGCGTTCATCGCGGTGCTGTCCACGGACTCCGACGGCGCGGACGCCAAGGCGAAGAAGTAGCGGGAGTACGGGAGTAGGGGGCGCGGCCCGGCGGGCGGCGCGGCGGGTGAGCCGTCGCGCCCCGTGCGCGGCCCGGTCGCCGCGGGACCCGTGAGAGGGCGCGGCGTGCCCGAGGGAACGTAGCGCACCGGGGCCCACAGTGAACGCCGCTGTGGGCCCCTCGCCCCCGCGCCCCGCCCCGCGTATCCGTCCCACGGACGCGCCCTGTCACGCCCGCCCGCTCGCTCCGCCCCGCCACTGCGCGCACCCGTCCCCGACGCCCGCCCCGCCACTGTCCGCCTGTCCCGCCGCCTCCCTCGCGCCCGCCCACTGCCACCCCGCGCCCCCGCCCCGGGGCGCTGCGCCGTCGGCTCCCACCTGGCCCGTAAGGCTGCCGGTCACTGTTTAAACAAGGAGGTTGCAGCCCCTTACGTGCCGGCGCGAGGGCATCTACTCTGATCATTGCCCGAAGGTTACTCATGAGTCACTAACGCTGAGGCGGGCCCGGGAGGATGCCGTGACCGACACCCAAGCCTTGCTCGACAACCGTCCGCCGTCGATGGCCACGCTCTTCGTGGAGCGGGTGGCGGCCACACCCGATGCGGAGGCGTACCGCTATCCGGTGCCGCCGGCCTCGGGCGAGGGGCCGTGCGACTGGCAGCCGATGAGCTGGGCCGAGTCGGCCACCCGGGTCTATGCGATGGCGGCCGGGCTGATCGAGTTGGGGATCGCCACCGAGGAGCGGGTCGCCCTGGCGTGCAGCACCCGGGTCGAGTGGATCTTCGCGGACCTCGCGGTGCTCTGCATCGGCGGCGCGACGACCACCGTCTACCCGTCGACCAACGACGACGAGACGGCGTTCATCCTGGCCGACTCGGGCAGCCGGGTGCTCATCGCCGAGGACGCCGAACAACTCCGCAAGGCCCGCGCGCACCGCGCCGAACTGCCGGAACTCGCACACGTGGTGGTGGTCGAAGAGGCCGACGCAGTGCCGGCCGACGGCGACCCGGAGGGCTGGGTGCTCTCGCTGGCCGAGCTGGAGCGCCGGGGCGCCGCGTACCTGGAGCAGCATCCGGACGGCGTGCTCGACCGGGTCCGCGCGCTGCGCTCGGACCAACTCGCCACCCTCATCTACACCTCGGGCACCACCGGTCGCCCCAAGGGCGTACGGCTGCCGCACGACGCCTGGTCGTACATGGGCCGCGCCATCGAGGGCATCCAGCTCCTGGAGCCGGAGGACGTCGGCTACCTCTGGCTGCCGCTGGCGCACGTCTTCGGCAAGGTGCTGGTCGCAGGGCAGCTCGCAGTTGGGCACACCACCGCGGTGGACGGCCGCGTGGACAAGATCATCGAGAATCTGCCGGTGGTCAGACCCACCTACATGGCCGCCGTGCCACGCATCTTCGAGAAGGTCTACAACGGTGTCGCGGCCAAGGCCCGGGAGGGTGGCGCGGCCAAGTACAAGGTCTTCCAGTGGGCGGCCGAGGTCGCGCGGGACTACGCCAAGGTCTCCCAGGACAACTTCCGGGCCACCGGCTCCGCGGCCGTCCCGTTCGGCCTGCGCAGCAAGCACGGGCTCGCCGACAAGCTGGTGTACAGCAAGTTGCGGGAGGCGTTCGGCGGGCGGATGCGGGCCTGCGTCTCCGGCTCGGCCGCGCTCGCGCCCGAGATCGGCTACTTCTTCGCCGGCGCCGGAATCCACATCCTGGAGGGCTACGGACTCACCGAATCCAGCGCCGCCAGCTTCGTCAACCCGTACGACTACCGCACCGGTACGGTCGGCAAGGCGCTGCCCGGACTTGAGGTGCGGATCGCCGACGACGGCGAGATCCTGCTGCGCGGCCCCGGCATCATGGCGGGCTACCACGGCCAGCCCGAGCGCACCGCCGAGGTGCTGGAGTCGGACGGCTGGTTCCACACCGGCGACATCGGCGAACTCTCCCCCGACGGCTATCTGCGGATCACCGACCGCAAGAAGGACCTGATCAAGACGTCGACCGGCAAGTACATCGCGCCGGCCGAGGTCGAGGGCCGGTTCAAGGCGGTGTGCCCGTACGTCTCCAACATCCTGGTGCACGGCGCCGACCGGAACTTCTGTACGGCGCTGATCGCCCTGGACGAGCCGTCGATCATGGACTGGGCGAACGAGAACGGGCTGGCGGGCAGGGCGTACGCCGAGGTCGTCGCCGCGCGGGAGACGCAGGAGCTGATCGAGGGCTATGTGCAACAGCTCAACGACGGGCTCCAGCGCTGGCAGACGATCAAGAAGTTCCGGCTGCTGCCGCGCGATCTCGACATCGAGCACGGCGAGTTGACGCCGAGCCTCAAGCTCAAGCGGCCGGTCGTGGAGCGGGAGTACGGCGCGCTGATCGAGGAGATGTACGCGGGCGCGCGCGAGGCGTAGGCGGCGTCGGCCGCGCGGGGTTGGGCGTGGGCGTGCCCGGTGTCGCGCGGTCGGCTGCGCGGCGGGGCGGCGGGGCGGCGGCGGATTGCCGGACGCCGGTGGGTGGCCGGACATCGACGCGCGGCCGGCGCGTGGGCGGCGTGGCCGGGGGTTGCTCGCGTGCGGTCGGGGGAGTGTTGGTGGCGCCCGCGCGCCCCTTGTTAGGGGTGGGGCGATCGGCCAGCATGGGACGTCACCCCGAGGTCCGGCGCCGTTCATCACCCGTTAGAGGGAACGCGCGTCGAGTGGGCGCAGTTATGCCCGTACGTGTCGTATTGCGGCTCATGGTGGCTCATTTACGTAACTTGGCGCATTTAGGTGCCCGCGGTCTGTCACGCTGTCGGGGTTGGAGTCGGGGCCGTGCGGACGGTTGGACACCGCACGGCGCGCGCCGAATCCGGTCCGCGCGGGGCGTCACCGATCGCCGCGCCGGGGCCGGAGCCCGTCGGGGGTCGGGCGGCGGCTACGAGCACCCCCCGGGGGAGTGGCATGGGCATGGGAGTAGATGCTCAGGCGGGCGTTCGCGGTAGCGCGGGCGAGTACGGCAAGCGGGCTGTGACCAGCCCCGAACCGGGCGACGACCCGCCCGACCTGGCGCGGCCGGGACCTGGCCGCGACGAGGCGGCGGACGGGCCGGGCCCGCGCAGCTTCGCCGGGCCGGCAGCGGGAACGGATACCGGGGCACGGACCACCCCCGGCGACGGAAGCTTCACCGAGCCGATGCCAGGTACGAGTGCCGGGGCGCGGAGCGGCCCTGACGGTGGGGCCGGCGCGGTCAGCGGCGCGGCACCCACCGCCGGCGGCGCACCGTTCCGCCCCGCGGGCCATCCGGCGGACGTGGCCGATGCGGCAGCGGCCGAGGTGCGGACGCCCGGTCCGGCCACCGTGGACCACGCGGATCGCGTAGGCCACGCGGGCCAGATGGGCCGGGCAGATCGGCCAGGGCCGGCACGTCAGGCCGGCCCGGGTGGTCCGGCAGCTCCGGCGCGGCAGGCTCGATCGGCCGGAGCCGCCGGTCAGGTCGAGCACACCGCAGGTACGGTGCCGGTCGGCGCCGCCTACGGCACGGCCGATGGACCCGCCGGTGCCGCATCGGCCGAGCACGCGGCGGAGACCGCGTCCGCGCAGGCCGCCGCCATCGACGCGGCTGCCAGGGCAGTGGCCCTGGACGCCACGGCAACGCGCGCCGCGGCCCTGAACGTCGCCGCGATGCACCCGGCGGCCGGCGACGGCGCCCGGGAGCACGGCACGGCGCGCGACCTGCCCCCGACCGAGGCCCGGATGCCAGCCGGCACCGGGTTCCCCCTCGGCGCACCGCTGGCTGACGGGGCGACCGGGGACCGCATCCGACGGGCCGACCTGGCCGGCAACGTGCGCGCACCCGCGGCGGCACGACAGTTCGTACGGGCCGCGCTCACCGACTGGTCCGTACAGGGGCTGCCGGAGAGCGAGCTGATCAACGGTCAGTTGGTGGACGACGCCGTGCTGTTGGTGAGCGAACTGGTCACCAACGCCGTGGTGCACGCCGGCACCGGCGTGGTCGTGCGCTGCGCCCTGGAGCCGGCCGGCGCGTCCGACGCACGACCGGCGCTCTACGCGGAGGTCACCGACCACCATCCGGCCCGGGCGGTACGCGGCCAGCCGGCGTTGCGCGAGCCGGCACCGGGCGCCGGGGGCGGCT
>NZ_JBEHZD010000369.1:0-8292 GCF_040240285.1 Streptomyces sp. HSW2009
CCCCCCCCCCCCCCCCCCCCCCCCCCCCCCCCCCCCCCCCCCCCCCCCCCCCCCCCCCCCCCCCCCCCCCCCCCGTCGTCGTAGTCGTCGTACCGCCCGGGACCCGGTGCCGGGGTGGCGGTGCTGGGGCGGGGCGACACCCGAGTTGTTCCCCTCTCTCGAACAGGGCGGGGCGGGGCGGCGCCCGAGCCGTGCCCCTTTCTCGAACGCCCGCGCCCTTACCGGTGACATCGCACACAACGCGTGTGGGTGGAGGAGCGACCGGCCCTTTCGCGCCTTACGCTCGTGGGCACCGCATGACCCCCCGGTCTCCGCCCCCTGGGGTTCCCCATGCCGAGGGCTGGGAACTTCGGCGCGGCGTACCCCCAAGGAGGTTCCTGCTTCATGAAGCTCACCGTCGTCGGATGCTCGGGGTCGTTCCCCTCCGCGGAATCGGCCTGTTCGAGTTATCTCGTCGAGGCCGACGGCTACCGGCTGCTGCTCGACATGGGCAACGGCGCCCTCGGCGAGCTCCAGCGCCACTGCGGGCTGTACGACCTCGACGCCGTCGTGCTCTCCCATCTGCACGCCGACCACTGGGTCGACATGTGCGGCTATTTCGTGGCGCGCTACTACCGGTACGACGGTGGGCGGGCGGGCGCCATCCCCGTGTACGGGCCGGAGGGCACCGAGCGACGGCTGGTTGCCGCGTACGACGACGTGCCGGACGAGAAGTGCATGCGCGAGGTCTTCGACTTCCACACGCTGGGCACCGGCACCTTCAGGCTCGGGCCGTTCACCGTGCACGCCGCCCGGGTCTGCCACCCGGTGGAGGCGTTCGGCTTCCGCATCGAGTACGGCGGCCGATCACTGGTCTACTCCGGTGACACCGGCCCCTGCGACGCGCTCCACGAGCTCGCCCTCGGCTGTGACCTCTTCCTGTGCGAGGCCGCGTTCACGCACGGCAAGGAGGACATCCCCAAGCTGCACCTCAACGGCCGCCAGGCCGGGGTGCACGCGGAGCGCGCCGGCGTCGGACGGCTGCTGCTCACGCACATCCCGCCGTGGACCGATCCGCAGGTCAACCTGCGGGACGCGCAGGCCGCGTTCGACGGCCCGGTGGAGCTCGCCAAGGCGGGCGCGACGTACGAGCTGTGAGCACGGCGCACGGGGCGGGGGCCACCGCACTGCCGCGTACGCCGTGCTGACAGGCCCGCCCCGCCCGCGCGGCCGGCCCCCGTACCGGCCCCGGCTCGTACGGCTCGCCGCACAAAGCGAAGGTCCCCGAACCGCGGACGGTTCGGGGACCTTCGGGGTGCTGGACCGGGGGGTGGACCAGCGCCTTGGGGAGGGACGTCGTTACGTGGCGCTCTTGCCGTCGGCACCGGACTTGGTGTCCGTATCGCCGGCCGCGGCTTGCGCTGGCACCTCAGCGGCACGCTCGGCCTTGGCCGCCTTCCGCGCCTGCTTGCGCTCCTCGGCAGCGGCCTCGGCGGCAGCCTCGGCGGCGGCGTCGTCGAGGGAGTCCTCCGGCTCGCGGCCCGGGGTCGGGATGTTGAACTTGAGGATCGCGAAGCGGAAGACGGTGTAGTAGATCGCCGCGAACACCAGGCCGATCGGGATGATCAACCAGGCCTTCTCGCTGTGCGAGTAGCCGAGCAGGTAGTCGAAGAGGCCACCGGAGAAGGTGAAGCCGCTGCGGATGCCGAGCGCCCAGGTCAGCGCCATGGAGACACCGGTGAGGACGGCGTGGATGCCGTACAGGACCGGGGCGAGGAACATGAAGGAGAACTCAAGCGGCTCGGTGACGCCGGTGACGAAGGCGGTCAGCGAGATGGAGATCATCATGCCCATCACGGCCTTGCGGCGCTCGGGGCGGGCGCAGTGCGCGATGGCCAGACCGGCGGCCGGCAGGGCGAACATCATGATCGGGAAGAAGCCGGTCATGAACATTCCGGCCGACGGGTCGTCGTGGAAGTAGCGCGCGATGTCGCCGTTGTAGGTGGTGCCGTCCTTCGCGGTGTAGTCACCGAACTGGAACCAGGCGAAGGAGTTCAGCAGCATGTGCATGCCGACCGGGATGAGCAGTCGGTTGACCAGGCCGAATATGCCGGAGCCGATCGAGCCGTTGCCCGAGAGCCACTCGGCGAAGTTGTTCAGGCCGTCGCCGATCGGGGCCCACGCGTAGCCGAACGCCACACCGTAGATCAGGCCCGCGAAGGACATCAGGATCGGGATGAAGCGGCGACCGCTGAAGAAGCCGAGCCAGTCGGGCAGCCGGGTGCGGTGGTACTTCTCCCACAGCACGGCCGCGGTGATGCCGACCACGATGCCGCCGAGCACGCCCGGGTCCTGCGGCTTGCCGGTGACGTCGCTGACGAAGCCGGTCAGCACGTTCTTGTAGACGAGGAAGCCGACCAGGGCGGCGAACGCCGTGGTGCCGTCGGCCTTCTTCGCGAAACCGATCGCGACACCCACACAGAAGAGCAGCGCGAGGTTGTCGAAGAGCGAGTTGCCGGCGTGGGCGAAGATCTCGGCGAGCTTGTTCCAGCCGAGCCCGTCCTTGCCGAAGACGTCGTCCTGGCCGAGCCGGTTCAGGATGCCGGCGGCGGGCAAGGCGGCCACCGGAAGCTGAAGGCTTCGGCCGATCTTCTGCATGCCCTGGATGGCGCCTGCGCCCCGCTTCTTTGCGGGGCCCGCCGTGGCGGTGGCCGTACTCATGGGATTCCTCCTGGTGAGGCGGGCTCTCAGGGGGAATGCCCGCTTCCTGGCTTATCCACCTAAGTGGTTTAGACCATTTTTAGCACGGGCCTACCAGGGAAAGGAATCACCAATTTTCAGTGGACTGGACCACCCAGAGTGACTGGGGGCGATCACTGGTCCGGCCGTGTGGGCATGCTGTGGGGACCCCTTGTCGGGGCCGTGTGCGAAGGCCCGCGAAGGGCGGGTCCAAGGGGCGCACGGACACCCGGAAAGGTGTCGTCTTCGCTGCGATGTACGGGTCGAGCAAGGCATCCGGCCGCCCTGCGCGAGCGCGCGGCGCCATGGCGTACGGGCGTGGGGCCCGACCGTCGCGGTGAGCGTACGGTATGCGCGGCATAAGGTCGACGGGCGGCGCAGCGGCCCCCGGTCATCCGACGGGGCTCACCCCGGGCGGTCGACGGGGCGTCGGCACCGCCCCCGCACCGGAGGAACCGCCTCCGGTGGGCACAGGCCCACCAAATCGGGCACGGATACGGCCCCCGCGCATCGGTTGAGCCGCCACATAACGACCGGGTGTCAGTGTGGTCTCGGAACGCGCGGGCCGCCTCCGGTGGGGGTTTTACGGGGATTACGGGCGGACCTTGCTGCCCGTACCGCCCTCGCCCACGCGCCCTGCGCGCCCCGCCCGGCGCGCAGCCGCGCACCTCTTGGCCGCGCACCCCTTACTTCGCGTCCTCTTGCTTCGCGTTCTCCTGCTCCGATTCCCCGGCTACTTCACGTTCTCCTTCTCCAACTCCTCCGCATCAGACTCCCGGCCCGGTGTCTGGAGGTCGAAGCGGATGATCAGGAAGCGGAAGAGGACGTAGTAGACGACGGCGAAGCACAGCCCGATCGGGATGATCAGCCACGGTTTCGTGGCCAGCCCCCAGTTGATGAGGTAGTCGATCAGGCCGGCCGAGAAGCTGAACCCGTCGTGCACGCCGAGCGCCCAGGTCACCGCCATCGACACACCCGTCAGCACCGCGTGCACCGCGTACAGCGCCGGCGCCACAAAGAGAAAGGAGTACTCGATGGGCTCCGTGATGCCGGTGACCAGCGACGTCAGGCCGACCGACAGCATCATGCCGCTGACCTCCTTGCGCCGCTCGGGCCGCGCGCAGTGCGCGATCGCCAGGGCCGCCGCCGGCAGCGCGAACATCATGATCGGGAAGAACCCGGAGGTGAAGATGCCGGCGCTGGGGTCGCCGTTGAGGAAGCGGTTGATGTCGCCCTGGTACGTCTTGCCGTCCGGCGCCGTGTACTCCCCGTACTGGAACCACACGAAGGTATTGAGGAACTGGTGCAGGCCCACCGTCAGCAACGCCCGGTTGGCCACCCCGAACAGGCCCGAACCCCACGAGCCGAGCCCGGTCAGCCAGTCGCTGAAGTTCACCAGCGCATCGCCGACCGGCGGCCAGATCCACAGGCACAGCACCGCGAAGAGCAGCCCGCCGAACGACATCAGGATCGGCACCAGCCGCCGACCGTTGAAGAAGCCCAGCCAGTCCACCAGCTTGGTGCGGTGGTAGCGCTGCCACACGTACGCGCTCAGCATGCCGAGCACGATGCCGCCGAAGACGCCCGGGTTCTGCGGCTCGCCGTCGTCGGGGAACTGCGCCAGTACGTTGTGGTAGACGAGGAAGCCGGCGACCGCGGCGAGCGCCGTGGAGCCGTCCGACTTCTTCGCCATGCCGATCGCCACGCCCACGCAGAACAGCAGCGGCAGCCCGACCGACGGGTCGAGCAGCGCGCCGCCCGCGCCCGCGAAGACCTTGGCCACGTTCTCCCAGCCGAGGCCGTCCGAACCGAAGACGTCTTTTTGGCCGAGCCGATTGAGGATGCCCGCCGCGGGCAGTACCGCAATGGGCAGTTGGAGACTGCGGCCGAGCTTCTGCAAGCTCTGGAAGAAGGACGACGTCCAGCTCTTCCGCGGGGCCGCCGCGCTACTGACGCTCATGACCGTCCTCCCGGCGGCAGTTGGCACCGGCCGTTGCCGCATACTGGTGTAGACCACATGTCGTCGCGGCATGGGCACGCCCGCACCGCGCCGATGATCGCCATCCTTCGCTAAGTAACGGACATATGCCCGCGAAGTTGGTCTGAACGTGCGTTACGGTATGAAAAACGCTCGGCGGGACCGCCGAAGGGCCGAGAAATCAGGAGTGGACATGGCCAGCAAGGCTGAGAAGATCGTCGCCGGGCTCGGTGGCCTCGACAACATCGAAGAGGTGGAGGGCTGCATCACCCGCCTCCGCACCGAGGTCAGCGACGCTTCCCTGGTCGACGAGGCCGCCCTCAAGGCCGCCGGCGCGCACGGCGTGGTCAAGATGGGCACCGCCATCCAGGTCGTCATCGGCACCGACGCGGACCCCATCGCCGCCGAGATCGAAGACATGATGTGAGCCACGCCCCCACCGGCGTACGCTCCCCGGCCCACCCCGGCCACTGACCGAAACCCCACCCCGGCGCACCCCACCGGCACCCGGCCCCACCGGCGCCCGTCCGACCGCCCCCAGGTCCGACCGGCATCCGGCATGACCGGCAGCACCGGCCCCCGCGACCGGCACGGGCGACGGACACCACCCGGCGGGCCCACGGCGGGCCCCGTACCAGCGGCACCCAGCACGGGAACGCCGCACGGAACGGGGCCCGCCGCATTGCCGATAGGGTCGGCCCCATGTCTCGTATCGACGGCCGCACCCCCGAACAGCTCCGCCCCGTAACCATCGAACGCTCCTGGAGCAAGCACGCCGAAGGCTCCGTCCTCGTCTCCTTCGGCGACACCCGCGTGCTGTGCACCGCGAGCTTCACCGAGGGCGTGCCGCGCTGGCGCAAGGGCAGCGGCGAAGGCTGGGTCACCGCCGAGTACGCGATGCTGCCGCGCGCCACCAACACCCGCGGCGACCGCGAATCCGTCCGCGGCAAGATCGGCGGCCGGACCCACGAGATCTCCCGCCTCATCGGCCGCTCGCTGCGTGCCGTCATCGACTACAAGGCGCTCGGCGAGAACACCATCGTCCTGGACTGCGACGTCCTCCAGGCCGACGGCGGCACCCGCACCGCCGCCATCACCGGCGCCTACGTCGCCCTCGCCGACGCCATCGCCTGGGCCCACGGTAAGAAGCTCATCCGCCCCAGCCGCCAGCCGCTGACCGGCACCGTCGCCGCCGTCAGCGTCGGCATCGTGGACGGCGTCCCGCTGCTCGACCTCGCGTACGAGGAGGACGTACGGGCCGAGACCGACATGAACGTGGTCTGCACCGGTGACGGCCGCTTCGTCGAGGTCCAGGGCACCGCCGAGGGCGAGCCCTTCGCCCGCACCGAACTCAACGGCCTCCTCGACCTGGCCACAGCCGGCTGCACCGAACTCGACACGATCCAGCGCGCGGCGCTCGCGGAAACGGGCGACGGGGCGTAGGGCTTGTAGGAGGGGAGGGGGCTGCGGGCTGGGCGCCCGCGCCGGCAGAGCTGTCTGGGCTGTGTGGAATGTCTGGACTGTCTGGACTGCTTGTGGTGTCTGTGGTGCGCGGGTAGCCCGCTGTCTGCGTCGCCGGCGCCCGCCTTGTTCTCCTTGTTCGCCGCGCGCTGCCTGGCGCCCGGGTTGCCCGCTGCCTGTGTTGCCCGGCGTGCGGGTTGCCCGGCGTGCGGGCCGGGCGCCCCCGCTCTCGTCCCGGGCGCCCGTCCTCGGTCCGGTGTGGGTCCGGTGTGTCCTGGGGCCGGACCTGTGTGGGGCCCTCGTCCCGGGCCCCTCGTCCTGCGGGCCGGGCCGCCGGAGGACCCTCGTCCCCGGGCCCCTCGTCCCGGGGACGGCCCGACGTGGGACCCCGGGCGGACCCCCGGCGTGGTCCCTGGGGCGGGCCCCGATGCAGGCCCCGGATCGGGCCGTTGGCCGGTCCGTGACCATCGAGCAACCCTCGTCCGCGCGGCGGCGTTTAGTGAGGTGTCAGGCACGGGAACCCGCAGCGTCGGCCCCGTGCACACCCGCTGGGGAGGGGCCCGTCCCATGGCCATGCGCCGCCGGATCACCACCGCCATCACCGCCGTAGCCGCCGTCTCGCTGGCCGTGCCGCTGATGGTGGGCTGCAACAAGGACGACGTCGAGAAGGCCGTCGACTGCGCGGAGCTCGCGGTCGACATATCCGACAACATCGACGACCTCCAGCAGGCGCTGCTCAAGCGCGCCGTCATGGAGGGCACCGGCAACGAGAAGAAGTCCGACGAGGCCCTGGACGAGATCAACAAGAACATCGACGAGCTCGACAGGAAGACCGACAACCCCGACATCGACAAGGCCCTGGACCACCTCGACCAGGCCGTCGACAACGCCGCCAAGGCCGCAAAGAACGGCGAGAAGCCTGACTTCTCCCCCGTCGCCGACGCCGGCAGAGAGCTCGCCGGCGCCTGCAAGCCGGGCTGACGGGGGAGCGAGCCCGGGAGTGGGAGTGGCCCGGGTGAGGGGGGTGGGTGACCGGCGCGGGTGGGCCGGGCCCGGGCCTGGGTGGGTCGGGCCCGGGTGGGCAGGGCGAGCTGGGTGCGTTGGTCGGCCGGGCCCGGGTGGGGTGAGCCGGCCGGGCTGAGTGCGCGGAGTGGGCCGGCGGCCTGGGTGGGTTGGGTGGGCTGGGTGTGCCGGCGAACCGAGTGGGACGGGTGCGCGGAGTGGGCCGGCGGCCCGGCCGACTCGGGTACGCCGGTGGACCGAGTGGTACGGGCGGGCCGAGAGCGCCGTGTGCACCGAGTGCGTCGGGCGGTGCGTGGTGGGCCCGATAATCGGAGGCATGACACGCCTGATCCTCGCCACCCGCAACGCCCACAAGGTCGCCGAACTGCACGCGATCCTGAACGCCGCCGGCCTCGACGTCGAACTCGTCGGGGCCGACGCCTATCCGGAGATCCCGGACGTCAAGGAGACCGGCGTCACCTTCGCCGAGAACGCCCTGCTCAAGGCGCACACGCTGGCCCGGGCCACCGGGCTGCCCGCGGTGGCCGACGACTCGGGGCTGTGCGTGGACGTCCTCGGCGGCGCACCGGGCATCTTCTCCGCGAGGTGGGCCGGCCGACACGGCGACGACCAGGCCAACCTCGACCTCCTGCTGGCCCAGCTCGGCGACATCGACACCCCCCACCGCGCCGCCCACTTCGCCTGCGCGGCAGCCCTCGCCCTCCCCGACGGCACCGAACGCGTGGTCGAAGGCCGTCTGGAGGGCACCCTGCGCCACGAGCCCGCCGGCACCGGCGGCTTCGGCTACGACCCGATCCTCCAGCCCCTCGGCGAGTCCCGCACCTGCGCCGAACTCACCCCCGCCGAAAAGAACGCCATCAGCCACCGCGGCAAGGCGTTCCGCGAGCTGGTCCCGGTGGTGCGGGAACTGCTGGGCTGAGGGGGAGCGGGGCGGTGTGATCGGCTGGTGGTGGGGGCGCCCAGTGGTGAGCGGCGCGCGGCTGGGCCGGGAACGCGGTGAGGGGGGGGGCGGGGGGGGGGGCGGCCCCCCCCGGGGGGGGGGCGGCCCCCCCCCCCCCCCCGGTCCGCTGCCGAGGGGGCGGGCGCCGTGGGAACCACGTGCTCGCTGCCCG